>JAGLUD010000246.1 GCA_023134935.1 Paracoccaceae bacterium
AGGCACTTTTTGTGCGCCGCAACACGAGGAATTGCTATGACTGACCGAAATACCTTGTTCCGTTCTGTATTATATATGCCTGGCTCAAAGGTTCGCGCATTGGAAAAAGCAAAGACGCTGAACGTCGATGCGTTGATCTTTGATTTAGAGGATGCGGTTAGTCCTGACGAGAAGCCAATGGCGCGGGATTTGGTCTGCGAAGCTGTGAAGGCTGGCGGGTACGGGCGGCGCTCGGTTGTTGTTCGAACTAACGGACTGGATTCGGAGTGGGGAATGGACGATCTGGCGGCGGCTTGCGCAGCTGCTCCGGATGCGATCTTGATACCCAAGGTTAGCACGGCTGACGATCTAAAGCAGGTTGAAAAGCTGATGAAGGCTTTTGGCGCGTCTGAAAGCACCCGTATCTGGGCGATGATGGAAACGCCGCTGGGCATTCTGAACGCGCAGGAAATCGCGTCGGCGACTCCGATGCTTGAAGCATTCGTAATGGGGACCAATGATTTGGTGAAGGAGCTGTTTGCGGCCCATACGCCCGATCGTGCACCGGTGCTGACATCATTGTCGATGTGCCTTCTGGCAGCGCGAGCCTATGGGCTGATCTGTGTTGACGGGGTATTTAATGCATTCAAGGACGATGACGGTTTGCGTGAGGCCTGCCAGCAAGGGCGAGACCTGGGGTTTGACGGCAAGACACTGATACATCCGGCGCAGCTGGCGGTTACTAACGAGGTGTTCGCGCCGAGCGCTGAAGATATAGAGTTGGCGCAAACCTATGTAGACGCGTTCAACGAGGCGAAAGCCAAAGGCGAAGGGGTTGCAGTGGTTAACGGCAAGATCGTCGAGAATTTGCACGTAGAAACTGCGGAAAAGTTGTTGGGCAAAGCAGCTGTTATTGCGAACATTGACTAAAAGAAGGGATGCACCATGCTTGTTTACCGTTTGTTAACCGAGGACGACACTTCGGCTTTCTGCCACAAGGTTACCGAGGCGTTGTCCAAGGGCTGGCAGCTTGAAGGTAGTCCAACCATGGCCTTTGATGCGGCGCGCGGCATTATGCGGTGCGCGCAAGCGGTGGTTAAGGATTGCGACGGCGAATACTCCTCTGATATGAAGCTGGGAAACGTATAAATGTCCAAGACCAGTTCAGGTAATTTTTTCGAGGATTATGCGATCGGGCAAGTTCTGACCCACGCAGTACCGCGGACCATATCGGGTGGAGAGCGGGCGGTTTATACGTCGTTGTATCCCACTAGGTTTGCACTTTATTCGTCTGACGAGTTTGCCCGCACATGCGGACTGCCACAAAGCCCGATCGAGGATTTGGCGGCGTTTCACATTGTTTTTGGCAAGTCCGTGCCGGATGTTTCGCTGAACGCGGTAGCCAACCTTGGCTATTCCGAGGGACGGTTTTTGTTGCCGGTTTACGCAGGTGATACGCTGACAACGACGTCCGAGGTGATCGGGGTTAAGCAGAACTCTAATGGTAAAACGGGTGTTGTTTGGGTGCGATCTACTGGTCGAAACCAACGAGGCGAGGCGGTGCTGGAATACGTGCGCTGGGTAATGGTTCGTAAACGAGATGTTAATGCCCCTGCGCCGGAAACTGTGATTCCTGACCTGAAAGCGGGGCTGGTAATTGATGATCTGGTGATCCCCGAAGGGTTGGATTTCAGCAATTACGACTTTGATTTAGCGGGGGAGCCGCACAGGTGGGCTGACTACGAGGTCGGCGAGAAGATTGACCATGTGGATGGCGTCACCATCGAGGAGGCGGAGCATATGATTGCGACGCGCCTTTGGCAGAACACCGCCAAGGTTCATTTCGACGCGACCAATAGGCCGGATGGAAAGCGACTGATCTATGGCGGGCATGTGATTTCCATGGCGCGGGCGCTATCGTTCAATGGGTTGGCTAACGCGCAGATGATCGTGGGGATCAATGCCGGCGCCCATGCGAATCCGTGTTTTGCTGGCGATACGATCCGTGTCTGGTCGGAAGTTCTGGACAAGGCCAAGGTTAGCGACAGCATCGGTGCGTTAAGGATGCGGTTGGTGGCGACCAAAGGTGCCTCGGCTGAATTCCCGTTACGAGGGGCGGATGGTAAGTACGATCCCGATGTGCTGCTTGACTTGGACTACTGGTGTCTGGTTCCCTGCTGACATTCTAGTAGGGATTCGTAATGCGAAAATTTATTATGCTGTTGCTTGTCGGCCTAATGGTGTCGACGTCCGCGGAGGCTAAAAAACAGAGTAAAGGTGGCGATCCAATTGTAGTTTCGCCTGAAGACTTGGACACCACAGTTATGTCGTATGTCGAGGCAAACGTACTTGCAACGATGTATCACGAACTGGCGCATGCCTTAATCGACGGGTTATCCTTGCCGGTTTTTAGTCGCGAGGAAGACGCTGCAGATACGTTTGTAGTTGTGATCACGGATCACTTTTTCAACGATAACCAGGCCGAACAACTTACTTGGGCAAGCGCGGATCAGTACGCGCGCGATGCCGAGGAGGCGGAAAAGAAGGGTCGGGAGTTGGCGGTATGGGATACGCACTCGCTGGATTTGCAGCGGTATTACAACTTGATTTGCCTTTATTACGGCGGCGACGTGGATGGACGAGGTGATTTTGCAGATGAAAACGGCCTGCCGCACGACCGCGCCGAGACGTGCGAAGAAGAACGCGAATTGGCGGAGAGATCCTGGGGGGCAGTCTTGGATGGTATAAAACGTACGCAGGCTGGACCGGACTGGATCGTTCTGGACGAAGACGTTGATACGTTGGGGAATTCCTATGTACTTGCTGCGCAGGGCGTTATTCGCAAAGAAGTGGCACGTTTGAATGAACGGTTTGCCCCCGACTTCGAGGTGAAGGTCGTGATCGAGAACTGCAATCAAGAGAACGCGTTCTATTCCCCGGGCGAGGGTAAAATCACTATGTGCAACGAGCTGTCACGGTCGTACATACACGATTGATTCCATTATGTGATCACGCAATTTATTATAGTGATCACAAAAGCTGATATCTACGAAGGATCGCCGGAAAACGGGTGCGACAGGGTGGGAAAACTTTTTTACACACATTAACGTCGCGTTAGATTTCCATTTGCAGTACACTTTGGCATACTTTGTTTGGAACAGCCGTTTAAAAAGGGGAAGACATGGCCGATGTAAACCGGGGCAATCGCCCGCTTTCACCGCATATTGAGGTTTACCGTTGGCAACTGTCGATGCTTACTTCCATGACGCACCGGATTACAGGCGTTGGGCTGACACTTGGTGCGGTATTGGTTGTTTGGTGGTTTCTGGCCGCCTCGACCAGCGCGGAATATTTCGCGACGGCTGATGCGGTGCTGACAAGTTGGTTTGGCTCGTTGATCCTGATCGGTTCGCTCTGGGCGCTTTGTTTCCACTTTCTTAACGGTATCCGACATCTGGTTTGGGATACTGGCCGCGGGCTGGAACTGGAATCTACAAAGAAATCTGGTATTGTGGTTTTAGCAGGATCGGTGGTTCTGACCATCGTCACACTGCTAGTTATATAAAGGAACGCGAGAATGAGTCACTTAACCGACAAGAAACGCGTTCATGGGCTTGGGTCTGCCAAGGATGGCACTGGCCATTTTATCAGCCAACGCGTTACCGCGATTGCCTTGATCCCGCTGGTTGTGCTGTTCATTGTACCGTTCGGATATAACCTTGGCGCCGGATATGACCATGTGATTGAGGCATACTCGCATCCGGTTAACGCGATTGTCGCAATCCTGTTTTTTATCGCTCTCTTTACTCACCTACGCCTTGGGCTTCAGGTGGTGATTGAGGATTACGTTCATGGCCACGGCGCGCGGACTGCGCTGCTGATCGCCAATACTCTTTTCTGCTGGTTGTTTGGTCTGACAGGCGTTTTCGCCATCGCAAAAATCGCCCTTTAATACGCGGAGGCCACTATGGCTGCTTACGAATATATTGATCACAATTATGATGTTGTTGTAGTCGGCGCTGGTGGCGCTGGCCTTCGGGCAACGTTGGGCATGGCCGAGCAGGGGTTGAAAACCGCCTGTGTAACCAAGGTTTTCCCGACACGTAGCCACACGGTTGCAGCGCAGGGCGGCATTGCGGCGTCATTGTCGAACATGGGCCCGGATAACTGGCAGTGGCATATGTATGACACGGTCAAGGGTTCCGACTGGTTGGGCGACATGGACGCGATGGAGTATCTGGTTCGCGAAGCCCCCAAAGCGGTTTATGAATTGGAGCATTATGGCGTTCCGTTTTCTCGTACGGAAGAAGGTAAAATTTACCAGCGGCCATTTGGCGGCCACACGACCGAATTCGGTGAAGGCCCGCCCGTGCAGCGCACATGTGCGGCGGCTGACCGCACTGGTCACGCGATGTTGCATACGCTTTATGGGCAATCTCTGAAGAATAATGCGGAGTTCTATATCGAGTATTTCGCGATTGACCTGATCATGTCGGATGACGGCCAATGTCAGGGCATTCTTGCGTGGAAACTGGATGACGGCACATTGCACCGTTTCAATGCGAAGATGACGGTACTGGCGACGGGCGGTTATGGCCGTGCGTTCTTCAGCTGTACTTCGGCACACACTTGTACGGGCGACGGCAACGGTATGCTGGCACGCCAAGGCAAGGCGTTGCAGGATATGGAGTTTGTGCAGTTCCACCCAACTGGCATTTACGGCGCAGGTATGTTGATTACCGAGGGCGCACGCGGCGAAGGTGGTTATCTGACCAACTCCGAAGGCGAACGGTATATGGAACGCTACGCGCCGACTTATAAGGATTTGGCGTCCCGCGATGTGGTTTCCCGTTGCTCGACAATCGAGATTCGTGAAGGGCGTGGTGTTGGTCCGAATAAGGACCACGTGCATTTGCATCTGGATCACTTGCCACCTGAAGTTCTGGCGGAACGTCTTCCGGGCATTTCCGAAAGCGCCAAGATTTTCGCAGGCGTTGATTTAACGAAGGAGCCGATTCCGGTTCTACCGACAGTTCACTATAATATGGGCGGTATTCCGACCAACTATATGGGCCAAGTTCTAGACCCGACCGCTGATGATCATGACCGCATCCTTCCCGGCCTGATGGCTGTGGGCGAGGCGAGCTGTGCATCGGTGCACGGGGCGAACCGTCTGGGTTCGAACTCGTTGATCGATCTGGTGGTGTTTGGCCGTGCGGCGGCCATTAAAGCAGGTGAGGTTGTAGACCCGAACACGCCAAATGCACCGCTAAATACCGATTCGCTGGATCAGGCGATGGAACGGTTTGACGGTCTGCGCCATGCAAACGGTGCTATTCCAACTGCGGATATGCGCATGGATATGCAAACCACTATGCAAACGGATGCAGCCGTGTTCCGGTCGAACAAATCCTTAGCTGAAGGCGCCGAGAAAATGTCGGCAATTGCTGCGAAGATGGGCGATTTGAAGGTTACGGACCGTTCTATGGTGTGGAATAGCGACCTGATGGAGACATTGGAGCTGACCAACCTAATGCCAAATGCCCTTGCAACGATCG
>JAGLUD010000247.1 GCA_023134935.1 Paracoccaceae bacterium
TGAACCGACATCGGCTCCTCGCCATTACGAAGGTATGTACCGATCAAATCAGCCTGTGCGGTGGTGCTAAATGAAACGCCGGTAATCAGCGCCAGTGTTGTTAGTTTATTCATAAGTTTTGCTCTCAGTGGATTGTTTATCACACTAAGTTATTAATGAATAACTAATAGGCATTCAACATATGGAATTTATCGCGGGCGAAACACCGCCTATCCCTATTGCTTGGGCCAAGCCTCGGCTTCGCACTGGGCGTTTCCGGCGGTGCAACCTTCAAGCAGGATCGTGGTGTCGTTGAATACAACTTTGCCGTTGAACGTCATGAAAGTTGGCATGTCCGGATGCTTCATACGATTTCCAGACCAGGACCCGTCGTCCTGCTCGGTTATTCCGTCGCACATCTCGAAGCCATCACCAACGCGCGTGCAATACATCAGGCCATCGTCCGTGGTGCGCACCAGAATAAACTCATCGCCATTGCGCAGGTAAACCCCGATGATTTCGGCACTGACGCTAGTGGCAAAGGATGCCGCGCCCAAAACCAGCGCTACTGCAGTAGAAGTCAACTTATTCATATCACTCTCCCGAGGGGTGTGTTTGGTTCTCGGATTTCTACAATACAAATAGTTAATATACAAACAGGTTTGTGGAATACCGCGACGACAGGTCGCCCTCCACCAAAGCCTCCGCTTTAGTCATCCATCTTCAAAGCGTTAATGAAGGCCTGCTGCGGAATGGCCACACGACCAAACTCCCGCATCTTCTTCTTACCTTTTTTCTGCTTATCCAGCAGTTTGCGCTTACGGGTCATGTCGCCGCCGTAGCATTTGGCGGTCACATCTTTACGCAACGCAGAAATAGTCTCGCGTGCAATGATCCGCCCGCCGATACCGGCTTGAATAGGGATCTTGAACATGTGCTGCGGAATCAGTTCTTTCAGTTTGGCACACATGGCACGGCCACGAGCCTCGGCGCGTGCGCGGTGGACCATGGTTGAAAGTGCATCAACAGGTTCGTCGTTCACCAAAATCTGCATCTTGACCAACTGGTCCTCGCGGTAGCCGTCCATCTCGTAGTCGAAACTCGCATAGCCTTTGGTCACCGATTTCAGACGGTCATGGAAATCGAAAACCACTTCGTTCAACGGCAGATCGTAAACCACCATCGCCCGAGCGCCCACATACGTCATATCCTTCTGGATCCCGCGACGGTCCTGACAAAGTTTCAGCACATCGCCCAGATATTCGTCGGGCACAAGGATAGTCGCCTTAATCCGCGGCTCCTCGATATGATCCACAAGGGTCATGTCGGGCATGTCGGCAGGGTTATGCAGCTCCACCACAGTGCCATCACGCATGTGCACCTGATAAATCACCGACGGTGCGGTGGTAATCAGATCAATATCGTATTCGCGCTCAATCCGGTCGCGGATAACCTCAAGGTGCAAAAGCCCAAGGAAGCCGCAACGGAACCCGAATCCCAGCGCAGCCGAACTCTCGGTCTCAAAGCTGAACGACGCATCGTTCAGTGCCAGCTTCTCAATGCTCTCGCGCAGGTCTTCGAATTCAGCCGCGTCCACAGGAAACAGCCCACAAAACACCACCGGCTGCGCAGGTTTAAAGCCGGGCAGGGGATTGGTCGTACCTTTTTTCTC
>JAGLUD010000248.1 GCA_023134935.1 Paracoccaceae bacterium
TGATGTAGCACCACATTTCGCCCAAATGGTTAACGCAGTTTGTACATACGCATTGTGCACGGGTTGTGTACGCGTTGTGCACACAACAATTCGGCAAAACAGCGACTGCGTTAACTATTTGGTGGTGCCTAAAAACCCTCGAACAGCCACCTCGAATTCACGAGGTTTTTCGGCGTGCAACCAATGCCCCGCCCCCTCGATCGCCTCGAACCGGGCGTTCGGAAACAGGCCCATTATTTTCGCGTGATGGGAAGGTTGAACATAGTCCGATTTCCCACCATGCAGAAATAGAACCTCGCCCTCGAATACACTCTCGATATCCGGAAACCCGATAACATCGGCCATCGCATCGCTGAGCGCATCAAGGTTCAATTTCCAGCTAGCCCCCTCATCACCGAGCGTCAGACTTTGCAATAAAAAAGAGCGTAGTGGCGCGTCTTTAACCAAATCAACCAGCTGTTCATCCGCATCACGACGACGTTCCACAACGCTTAAATCAACGGCCTTCATGGCAGTGATTTTATCCAACTGGCTATGCGAATACCCCACAGGGGCAATGTCCGCCACGACCAGTTTGTCAACCAAGTCAGGCCGCGACAGCGCCAACATCATCGCCGCCTTACCGCCCATCGAATGCCCTAAAACATTAGACAACCCTCTACCGCTTTCGATCACCCGTGCAAGGTCGCCCGCCATGTCGCTGTACGTGTTGGACGCCGCCCGAAACGAGCTACCATGGTTGCGCATATCAACCGAAATCACCTGCCGTTCATCCGCTAGACGCTTCGCCAGAACACCCCAGTTCCGCGCCGTCCCGAACAACCCGTGGGCGATCAACAACGGTGTCCCGTCGCCCTCGCCATTGCTGACAGTATTCAGAATTTCAGTCATTCTATTTCCCTAAATCACCAAGCCGCTCGGTATATATTCAAGGCATCCGCCTCACTTACTGCACGCGGGTTATTAACCAAAAGTCGCGACTGCACCATAGCATCTTTGGCCATACGTTCGCAGGCCTCTTCAGGGATCCCAACATCGCGCAATCGCGGCGGCAGGCCAACGCGTGCAGACAGATCTGTCAAGCGTTCTATAAACTCCGCACAAACCGCCTGCGCCCCTTGTTCCGTTGAAATATCCGGAAATACATGTGGTGCCAATTCAGCGTATTCTGCCCCACATTCCGGCGCGTTAAACCGCATGACTTGCGCCAAAATCAACGCGTTCGACAGCCCGTGCGGAACATGAAAAATCCCGCCGACCGGATAGGCCAATGCATGTACCGCCGCCACCGGTGAATTGGCAAAAGCCATCCCGGCCAGCATTGACCCCATCAACATCGCGCCGCGCGCCTCAAGGTCATCGCCATGGCTCACGGCCCTCTCGATATTTGCCCCCAAAAGGTCCAGCGCCTGTATCGCCAGCATCTTTGACATTGGGTTGTTGTTGGCATTGCGCGAGGTATACGCCTCGATCGCGTGCACCATCGCATCAATCCCCGTCGCCGCCGTAATCGCGGGGGGCAATCCAACCGTCACTTCGGGGTCCAGAATTGCGACATCGGGCAAGATAATCGGCGAGGAAACCCCGCGCTTCTCCTC
>JAGLUD010000249.1 GCA_023134935.1 Paracoccaceae bacterium
ATAAAATCTTCGGGGTCTTGAAAGAGCCATACAGCGCCTAGATCACCAGTATGGGCAGTAAAGCCTCGGCCACCTTTGTTGGTTACGGATAGGGCAATTGATCCAAATTGTATGATGCAATCACCGTTGTTCTGTTTCGCATATTGTTTGGCAAATACGAGTTTTTCACGGAGTTCTGGCGAAATATCAGTTTGAATGGTGAATTTCAGGCCGTCAAAGCCTGAGTGAAGAATATCTACGTTCATTTACTATGTCTTTCTTTTTTGTATTCGTGGAGGGGGGTGTTACAAGACCCCCCTTAGTTCCGAGCCAATTAACCGGAGCGCGGACACACGCTGCTCGCTTGCGCTCGCTGCGCACATCCGCATCCGGTATAGGCTGGGTTTAACGGTTGAATTAACCGACATGAATTTCAGATTGCTGAGGTATGAGCGCGACGGCGGCTTTCAATCCATTCAAGAACTTCGCGGCGGCGATACCGCACTGATCTACCAATCTTGAAGAATTCTGGCCCAAAGCCAGTGACACGCCATTTTTGTAAAGTGCGAACTGACTGGCACAGAATTTTCGCGGTTTCGTTTTCCGCTAACATTTGGTCCGGGTCATAAACCGGGCTTAAATCTGTTTGCATTTGCTTATCTTTCTGCATTGTTGCGATGGAGCAAACGTAGCCAGAAAGTTTAGAAAGTAATCTCAATTCGTTGGAAGAATTAATTGCAGGTTTGCATTATTTCTTCCAGTGAGGGAATTTGATGAGTAACGCCTTTTCTTCAGCCATGCGTTTTTTCATTTCGTTCATAACACGAGATTTGGTCGTTTCGGGTGCGAGGTGCGCATAGACTTCAACACAAAATTGCGCTGCTATTGATATTGGCTCACCTTTATCTCCTTGGACGGTAAATGGTCGATCCAATGGTTTGTACCAAATATTGCGCATATCAGTGACCCAATTCTGTAGTGGTTTATCTGGTTGTGGTCCTTGTTTGACTGCGGGAGTAATCTGGGAAGAGATGTCTGCTGTAAAAGTCAGTTCACGCAGGGCTTGTTTCAAATCTGATATAGTGATTGTCACGAGAGGACCGCGTTCGTTGTCACCTACAACCGTGATAGCTGGGTTTCCTATCAGGCCATCTTCCGGATAGTAGTGTGAGTCATCGTGAATTCTCGAATCGTAACGGTCCCGATTTACGAAATCGCTCGCACTTACCAACTCTGACCAAACCGCATCCGGTGTGTTTTCTAGAAGCTTTTTCAATATGCCGGCATGCTTGGAGAGTTTAGATATCGCTTGTCTCACTTCGCGGGGAGAAGCATCCACATCTCCAGCGTTTCGAGAATAATACCATTTTCTTGCTGCACTTTCCAATTTCTCATGTGTCGATTCTTGATGAGCGCTGTCGATTTTGTAATCCCGATAAAGCTTATCCATAAACGTTTCCGGGAAAAACTGTTGCGGTAACTCATCCCATTTCATAATCAAATTCCTATAATTATGTGACTAAAAGCTGTTGGTTAAATCGCGGATCATGAAACGACCCTGAGGAAATTCTTTGATGGTGTATTCATACTCATGGCGGCATCCAATGCGGAAGCGTTTTCTTCTGCTGCTTGGTTCACCGGATCGTCGGCGAGGTGGGCATAACGCATCGTGGTTTGCAACTGCGTATGGCCAAGCAACTTTCCGACCATCTGGATAGGCATGCCGCCTGACACTGCGTTTGACGCGTAGGTGTGCCGCAGGTCGTGGATGCGAACGCCCGTTAGACCAGCTCTTGCCCGGATGCGCCGCCAAGGGTGTTGAAGGTCTGTGATATGCGTGTTCGGTAACTTGCCCGCGATGACGAAGGGGTTGCCATCGGGATTTGGCAAAGATGCTAATACAGCTCTTGCCGCAGCGGGCAGGGGAATACGACGTGATCCCGTTTTGCTGTCAGGCAGCTCTATGCCCCGTTCAGTGATATAATCCCAACGTAGCGTTTGTATCTCGCTCAGGCGGCATCCTGTTAGGGTGAGGAGGCGGAAGGCTGCTCCAATATATGGAGTTTCCGCGCCTTCCGCCTCAAGTTCTGTGAGCGTGGTGCCAAGCTGCCTAAGTTCAG
>JAGLUD010000025.1 GCA_023134935.1 Paracoccaceae bacterium
AAAGCCGCCGCCAAGGGTGCGGTCTCGCTACTGCCCTCGCCTCTGCAAGAAGGTGCACGCCGTGCCAAGGAAATGGTGAAATCCATGACCGTTGGCGGGACGCTGTTCGAAGAACTCGGGTTCTCTTACGTCGGGCCGATTGACGGCCATGATATGGAACAGCTTTTATCGGTCCTGCGCACTGTCAAAGACCGCGCTGACGGGCCAATCCTGATCCATGCGATCACCAAAAAGGGCAAGGGTTACCACCACGCGGAACACAGCGCCGATCGCGGCCATGCGCGTGGGCAGTTCGATGTGATTACGGGCGAGCAGAAGAAGTCTGTCTCCAACGCCCCAAGCTACACAAAAGTTTTCGCTGAAAGCCTGATCAAACAGGCGGAGGCCGACACCAAAGTCGTCGCCATCACCGCCGCGATGCCGGATGGTACAGGGCTGGATTTGTTCGCCGAACGCTTCCCCTCGCGGTGCTTCGACGTTGGCATTGCCGAGCAACACGGCGTGACCTTCGCAGCCGGCCTCGCCGCTGCTGGCATGAAACCGTTCGTGGCGATGTATTCCACCTTCCTGCAACGCGGATACGACCAAATCGTGCACGACGTGGCGATCCAACGCCTACCCGTACGCTTCGCGATTGACCGCGCTGGACTGGTCGGGGCCGATGGCCCTACACACGCAGGCAGTTTCGATATTGCATTCCTCGCCAACCTACCGGATTTCGTAGTAATGGCCGCCGCTGACGAGGCCGAGCTGGTACACATGGTTGCCACCGCCGCATCTATCGATGATCGCCCCAGCGCGTTCCGTTTCCCGCGTGGCGAGGGCGTCGGCGTGGAGCTGCCAGAGGTTGGCGTTCCGCTGGAAATCGGCAAAGGCCGAATCGTGTTCGAGGGTGAACGCGTAGCGATCCTGTCGTTCGGCGCGCGGTTAAGCGAAGTTCAAAAAGCGGCCGAGGCATTGAAGGCAAAAGGCATCACGCCCACAATCGCAGACGCCCGTTTCGCCAAACCGCTGGACCGCGACATGATCCTTGATCTGGCCGCTAATCACGAGGCGCTGATTACAATCGAAGAAGGCTCCGTCGGTGGTTTCGGTAGCCACGTGGCGCAGTTGTTGTCGGATGACGGGGTGTTTGATAACGGCCTGAAGTTCCGCTCGATGGTGTTTCCTGATACGTTTATTGACCATAATTCGCCCGCGAAAATGTACGAAGTTGCGGGCATGAACGCACCGGAAATCGAGGCGAAGGTGCTTGAGGTTCTGGGTGTGGCATCGATTGGCGTTAAGCGGGCTTAACTAATAAGATTTGTACCAACGGTCACACCATTGCCCAAATTGTCCAAGCTTTTGTTTTTAAGCTTTCCGAATGCACCATAAAACAGTGCGATGGTAATTGCTGTAATCGACGCTATTGGTGCAACAATAATAGCAACGGAAAACGCGGAGCTTACGAGAGTGAATTTGCCAAAGAAGAACACGCTGTGCGTAACGTGATACAAAATACCGAACATTGCAATTAACACAGCGATTCCAACAATCGGTGATATCCATTTGAGAATGTAGCGCTGGTTGTGTTCTTTGCCTTTTAGTTCGAGCAACCGAACTTCTACTTCTAAAAGGCGAAACTCCGATTCTTCTTTCTCTAAAAGGCGTCGCTCCGACTTTTCTTCCTCGGACGAATTCTCTTTTGCCTTTTCTGGACCAAGAACTTTTTTATTTTTATCAATGTCGTCAGTGGGCATTCTGCATTCTTTTCATTTCATAATGCTTTTGTATTAAGTCGTTTGGAATTGGTGCGTGGTAACCACTCATTTGAGTGGCGATGTGCCAAGGTCCACCGGATTCATGCGTTAAATCAGATAACCTAAATGCAGAGAGCCCAGCGTATAGATCATAAACTTGCTCCAGCAGGTTTTCAGTGTTTCCATCCAAATTAGAATAAAAACCCTGTGCTTCGCGCGTTACAGTTATTCCCTGCTCCCTAAGTGCTTTGTAAACATCCGGAATAACCGGGCCGTATTGCCAAGCTTCAATTCGATTAGAAAAAAGAGGCGTTTTCCGCATTTCTAAGTGCCAGCCATGCGCAATGTATGTCAGCTTAAGGAGTGACATAATAGATAAAGACCTGTTATCTGCGCGAGCACGCCGGAAAAGCCAATTTGCAATTTGTCGAGCGTCATATGTCATTTTGAAACATCCTCCTTCCTGTTACCAATATAGTGCGATAATGCCATTTTGTGAATCCTAGTTCTTCATAAAAGTTTATATTGTTGTTTTTGCGCACAAAAAATAAGACGTCCGAGTCCCCTCGCGCCTAAATAACCAACATTCTCGGGAGGTTCCGCTGAAGAACCGGGTCCGACCAAATCGGGGAGGATTGGTCCTAAGTAGCGAGGTTATCGCGTCGTCTGCCCGATACCGAACATGGTATCGCCAATTGCCAGTCTGACGATCCAAATCGAGCGGATAGTCTTTAGGTTAAATCTTCATTGCCCGACGCGA
>JAGLUD010000250.1 GCA_023134935.1 Paracoccaceae bacterium
TGGAGACCAAGATAAACCAGGCGCAACATTCGCGCCGCTGATAGGAGAGAGACTATGAAAGTCAAAAATTCGCTTCGCTCCCTTAAGGCGCGTCACCGCGATTGTCGCGTTGTTCGCCGTAAGGGCCGTGTATACGTGATCAACAAAACGAACCCACGTTTCAAGGCACGTCAGGGCTGATACGCCCCGACATTTCGAATTTTAAAAGGCCGCGCTTGTTAGCGCGGCTTTTTTATTGGGGTTAACCTAGCAGAAGCGCGCGAACTGTTGCAGCGTCAATGTATCCGGTTTTGTTAAGGCCGTGGTCCTTTTGGTACTTCTCGATCGCCTTACGGGTGCTGGAATCAAACACACCGTCCAAGCGACCCGGGTTGAAGCCCGCGCTTTTCAAGCGATTCTCGATCAATAGGCGCGTGGCCACGTTCAGGTTCAGGCGATCTTCTGCAGCTTTGGCAGCGTTAACATCAGTGCTGCCGGCTGGATCAAGAGCCTCGACCCGTTGCTTGGCTACGCTGGCGTATATCCCGTCGGGAAATTCCGCGAGATAGGCGCGGTAGCTGTTGGCGGTACCGCCAGCAACAGCCGCACTCCATGCCGCGCTGTCGCGTTGGGTTTCTTCTTCAGCTTCATACACAGCCAGCAATTCACGGGCTTCATCGGCATGAACGCCAACTGGGTAGCGTTCAAGGTAAAGCTCCAGATCTGACTTCCGGCCACTAACACCGGTCGCATTCCAGAAACGAAGGTCGGCGACCTCCTGTACGGCACGTTCAGCATCGCCTTGCGCGCGCAAACGGGCGATCTGGATGTCGGTCAGGTAACCGGTTGCGTCGAACCGCTGGCTATCTTGCCAAGCGGCGATTGCTGAACGGGAGCCACGGCCAAGGATGCCATCAACGCCGCGGGTGTCATAACCCAACATCGTTAAGTTCGTCTGAATAATCCGGCGTTCATCACGGCTTAGACGAAGGGCAGCCTCAATTTCCTCGGGCCTTGATGCAACGGCGACAGGGGCAGCTGCATCAAGTCGGGCGCGGGCGGCGGGGGCGAAAATGCCGTTCGGGAACCGGCGGAGGTATTCTTCAAGGTCGTCAGGGTCATTGCTTTTGTCGGCAACTGCCCAGAGGGTTTGCTCGGCGACAAAATCAACCCAATTTCCGGGGGCCGGGGCTTCGGTGGTCGTGGATGGGCCGGTTAATCCGTTATCAGGCGAGACATATCCCGCGACGTCCATATGCGAAGGGTTTGCCAGCAGGACTGACATCGGGCGATTGCTGCCCAGCAAATCGTCGGTTAGCAGTTCTTCGATATCACCCGCTTGGCCGCTTACCAGCAGCACGCCTTGCGGTATGGCGGTATCTGCCAGACCCGACTTCAATCCGCTTTTGCGGTTCGGATCAACATCACTGACACCAATGAAAACGGATGCATGACCCGGTTTCGCGCCCGCCATAGACAGGAATGTATCCAGCGTCGGGGCACCGAATGCAGCGTCCAGCAGCGTATCACCAGCGGTATCAACGGGCAGAACCCATGTTTGCTGGCCATCGTTTACGATGTTACCGGAAAGCAGGATCACAAAGTTACTGACCGCTTCGCTGATGCTGTCGGCGCGTTTGGACAGTGCCAGCATTTCTTGGCGGGTTAGGTTCACGCCCTCGATAACCTCGAAGCCTTCGTCTTTGAAGGCCTCAACCAGATCATCGTGATTGCGGGAAATTTTTCGTTGGTCAGAAAGGTTTTCGTAATCTCCGTTACTGATAATCAGCGCTAGATCGGCGGCAGAAACACCGCCTGCCATTGTGGCCATTGAAAGTGTTAAGGCGGCCGCTAAATGCTTAAATCGAACCTGCATAATATCCCTCCGATATTCTAGTTATCGGAATGCTAACAGAGGCATGGCGTTTTCGCACGAAATTATGCGCTGGTAGGCAAAAACCCGCCCCGAGGGATTCGGAGCGGGCCATGTGAACAACTATTGAAAGTCGGTTTATACGTCGATGGAACCTTCAACCTGACCGCCAGCGACGATCTCGATCGTGCGAGGTTTCAGGGCTTCGGGCACTTCGCGTACCAGATCAACGTGGAGCAGGCCGTTTTCAGTCGTCGCGCCAACTGCGCGAACGTGGTCGGCTAGCTGGAAGCGTTTTTCGAACGCACGGGTCGCGATGCCACGGTGGAGGTAGTTAACCTCTTTTTCCTCGGCGGCTTTCTTGCCGGACACAATCAACTGGCCATCACGGGCTTCGATTGTCAGGTCGGCTTCGGTAAATCCGGCAACAGCGATCGAGATACGGTAAGCATCATCGCCAATTTTTTCGATGTTATAAGGGGGGTAGCCGCTTTGGCTGGAATCCGTGGATTTCACGTTGTCCATAATGCTGGCCAGACGGTCAAAACCGACAGTGGAACGGTATAGCGGGGATAGGTCATAAGTACGCATAATGCATCCTCCTTTAGAGCGATACGGGGTTTGGCCCTCCGACATGGACAGGCCTGTATTCAAACGCCGGACCCGTTAGTGGCATCCGGTAATTGATACATATGCGTGGTTTTCAGGGTTTCAAGAGGGGGTGTCAGGCGGCGGTATTAATGGGTCGGCGTCTTCTGAATCGTCGTAATCCAATTCAATGCTTTTGGATGCGGTCACACCTAGCGCCTTAAGGTTTTGCGCACGTTGAACCAGATTACCTCTACCTTCGCTTAACTTGTTCATTGCTGAACTATAACTTTTCTGAGCAGTGTTCATTTGATCCCCGAGCTTGCCCATATCTTTAGTAAACAGAGCAAATTTATCATACATTTTTCCTGCTTCATCAGCGATCCTAAGCGCGTACCTATTTCTACGTTCAACAGACCATTGATCCTCCACAGTCCGCAACAACGCCGTCAATGTGCTTGGTGATGCCAAACCCACATTTTTCCCCATCGCATCATCTAACAACCCAGCTCGTACTGCTTCGGAAAAGGCACTTTCAATCGGCATAAACAAAACTACATAACTCGCCGAAGAGGAATTCAGGTTTGGGTACTCTTTGCCGGAAAGTGCCTTTATGTGCCGCTTAACCGAGTCAATATGTTCTGCAATATATTTTGCTCGAGTGTCAGCATCTTCGGTAGCCATCGCGTTATTGTAAGCTTTTAGAGAAACTTTCGAATCAATAATTAGGCATCGTTTATCTGGAAAGTTTACTACTACATCAGGGCGCTTCCGACTATTTTCGTCATCCAGATAAGATTCTTGCGTTACAAATTCTTTACCTTCGGTCAGCCCGCTGCTTTCAAGAATATGACTGAGTACCATTTCACCCCAAGCGCCCTGTTTCTGGCTGTCACCTTTCAGAGCTTGCGTCAGGTTGTGCGCTTGCTCCGATACATTAAGACTTTGTTCAGCTAGGCCTTTGATTACGGTGTGAAGTTCGGCGCGTTCTTTAACAACGCTTTCCTGAGTTCCTCGAAGCTCCTTCTTGAAAGAGTCAATATTGTCTTTCAACGGCGCTAACGTTTGCTTCAAACGCTCGCTGTTGGCCTTCTCGAAGTCCTCGCCATGGGTGCGCATAACATCGGCAGCCAAGACTTTGAACTCGGATTTAAGTTTGTCGCCCGTGGCGTTCAGCAGGGCTACCTTTTCCTCGTTCGCCTTTTCCTGACGGGTGAGGCCTTCGGTCAAGCGGGCGACTTCGGCGGTGGCTTCGGTTAACTGTTTGCGCATAAATTCTAGCGCCCTTGCTTGCTCCAAACGCTGGGTATCAAGCACTTCCAGACCTGCAATCGAGGTCTTCAGACCGGTGTTTTCTTCACGTAACCCAGACAAGTTCGTGCGAAGTTCCGTGGCCTCGCCTGCCTGTTCCTCGATGCGGCGCAGAAACGACTCGATTTCAACGTGAGCTTCTTTTACGGCACCACTACGACGGCCTATATACAGTGCTATTATCACTACGGCAGCGACGGTCAAAGCCACCAAGCCATAGCCGATCCAATCTGGATTCTTCTGAATGTCGGTAATCAGTTCTGCGATCATCGGCTTGCCCTAAATCAACGTTTTTCCGACCTTAACGCATCGAACAAATGCTGAACAGAGGTTTTCACGTGGCGGAACCGATCCCCGCCCAAATGGGTGCCGCCGTACCAGCGGGTGACGACGACTATGGCGTCCTCCATCCCTTCGCGGGCCAGCATTTGCAAGATGATCATGCCAGCGCCACCTTCGCCGTCATCATTTTTGATCTCGGTGCCGTCAGACAGGCGTGCGGCCCATGTGTTGTGTGTGGCCTTGGCGAACTTCT
>JAGLUD010000251.1 GCA_023134935.1 Paracoccaceae bacterium
GCGCCGGACACAGAGATGGACATCACCGAACAAGGTGGCCTGATGTGGGGCGAATACGCTGTGGGCAAACTGGTGGCAGGGGCCGACGCTTTATCGCCCGCTGTTGAACCGTTCGTTGACGAAGAAGCCGGACCGGAGGTCGCCGAGAAAGTGCGCCGCCGTTTGTCTCACTTCATCGACCGTCGGATCACCGCACAGTTCGAAACGCTTCTGGCATTGAAAAACGACGAGACACTCACAGGCATGGCCCGTGGCATCGCGTTCCGTATTGTCGAAGCGATGGGCGTTCTGCCCCGCGCCGACGTTGCTGATGACATCAAAGGCCTCGACCAAGATCAACGTGGGCTTTTGCGCAAGCACGGCGTTCGTTTCGGCCAGTTCACGATTTTCCAACAGCTGATGCTTAAACCCGCGCCTACGCGGTTGCGTCTTGTGTTGTGGTCGCTGAATGCCGACTTGCAGGAGTTCCCCGAAGCCCCCCCCCCCCGGTCTGGTCACTGTTCCAGCTGTTAAGGACGCACCCGAAGGGTATTACGCCCACGCCGGATACCGTCTGGCAGGGGATCGCGCGATCCGTATCGACATGCTGGAACGCCTTGCCGATATGATCCGCAGCCAAGATACTCGTTCAGGGTTCGAGGCTAATCCAGACATGTTGTCGATCACCGGCCTGACGCTGGAACAGTTCGCCAACCTGATGGAAGGTTTGGGCTACAAGGCCGAAAAAGGCGAACGCCCTAAGGTCAAAGTTGTTGTGCCAACACCAGAGGCTGATAAAGCCGCGGAGCCAACAGGGGATGCCGAGGCGCCAGCTGAGGCCACCGAAGAGGTTCCTGCGGTTGAGGTCGAAGTTACTGCTGAACCGACTGAGGCAGACGCCGAACCGGCTGAACCTGAAGTGGAGGTTTTCTATACCTTTACATGGGCGCCACGTCGTCGCCCCTCTGCGCCGCGAAATGAAAATCGTGGCAAAGGTAAGCCGAAGGGTAAACCTCGTGGTAAGGGCAAACCAGACAATCGTCAGAAGAATTCCGCGGCACGGCCTCCCAAGCAGGAAAAACCTATCGACCCAGATAACCCTTTCGCGGCTTTGATGGCGTTGAAAGGTAAATAGGACGTTAATGACAGAACCGCGCCAAAGCATTCGCCTCGATAAATGGCTATGGCAGGCGCGGTTTTTTAAAGCTCGCTCGATTTCTGCAAAAGTGGTTAACGCCGGACACGTGCGCTTGAATGGTGTGAAGGTTAAGAAAACCTCAACGCCGATCAAGGTGGGTGACACACTGGAATTTCTGCAAGCCGAGACGTTAAAGATTGTTAAGCTAAAGGCGCTGGGCGTGCGTCGTGGGCCAGCCACGGAGGCCCAAATGCTTTACGAAGACTTAACGCCGATTCCCGAAATCCCCGAGATCACACCGGAAATTGAACGAAAAGGCCGCCCAACAAAGCGAGATCGACGCGCTATCGACAAAATCAAGCGCTCTGGGCCTTGATCAAATCGCAAAGCGGCTCTAAATAGCGGGTGTTAAGAAGTGTGACAGGCTTCACCCACAAATTCCTGATCGAAAGTACCCGATGACCTATATCGTGAACGACGCCTGTATCGCCTGCAAATATACGGACTGTGTTGAGGTTTGCCCCGTGGATTGCTTCTATGAAGGCGAGAACATGCTCGTCATCCATCCTGACGAGTGCATTGATTGTGGTGTGTGCGAACCTGAATGCCCCGCCGACGCGATCCGCCCTGATACAGAGCCTGACGCCGAAAAATGGGTTGAGTTCAATCGCAAGTATTCCGAATTGTGGCCGGTAATCATCAGCCAGAAAGAGCCGTTGCCAGACGCAGAAGCGCGCGATGGTGAAGAAGGAAAGCTGGACAAGTACTTCAGCGAGAAACCTGGCGAGGGCGGTTAAGCCCTTAATAAACCACCCCTCTTTTTTTAGCATGATTTTTGTGTTATATGAGTCGCGTAACTCGTGCGGCTCCGAGGAAACATTCCGGTTCACGGGATTTGGAATGGTCGGCCGTTAGCTGGATAGAAAATAAACCACAGACTGCATCTGATGCGGCCTAGGGTCTTTTTGTCCGTCAATAAAGGAATGAAATGTATGAGCAAGAATAATTCGGACATGATGTTTAGCCCCAACGATTTCGTCGTATATCCCTCGCACGGGGTTGGCAAAGTTGTGTCCATTGAGGAGCAGGAGATCGCTGGCTTCATGCTGGAAATGTTCGTGATCAGTTTTGAAAAAGACAAGATGACGTTGCGCGTTCCGACAGCCAAAGCCGAGTCTGTGGGCATGCGCCCGCTTTCCAGCCCCGATGTTGTTGCACATGCGATGCGTACGCTTAAAGGCCGCGCCCGTGTGAAACGCGCTATGTGGTCCCGTCGTGCGCAGGAATATGAGCAAAAGATTAACTCGGGTGATTTGATCATGATCGCCGAAGTGGTTCGCGACTTGCACCGCAATGACGACCAGCGCGAGCAATCTTATTCCGAACGTCAGCTTTATGAAGCTGCGTTGGAGCGTCTGACCCGCGAAGTCACAGCCGTCGATGGTGGTGATGAAGATGCGGCACGTATGAAGATTAACGATGTGTTAGACAGCCGTGTGGTTGTTGCAGCCTAATAGATTTTGAAGCCGCGCCAGGAATTTTTGGCGCGGTTTTTCTATGCCAAGAAGGCAATAGCCGCCGCTAAGCCAATAATTTCGGCGCTTTGTTGTGCTGCCCCCAATACATCACCTGTTTGGCCCCCCAAAGCGCGGTTTGCGATCCAGTATATCGGTAGTGCTGCTGCGAAAATCAGCATGCATAATACGACACCAGATAACCCCGTGAATAACACACAGGTAAAAAATGCGATGCCGCCGGCGACCAAAACAGTTGTCCCGCTTGGTTTGCCGACACCTGCCGATAATCCAGAATTACGGGCGGGCTGCATGGCAAACATTAACCAAACCATAACGGCACGCGACGCCGCGCCCACTGCCGCCAGCGTAAATACAGTCGTCCATCCTGACAGCTCACCAATGCCGGACCATCGCGCCAACAAAGCAATTGACAGGGCTATAACGCCGTATGCGCCAATTCGGCTGTCTTTCATGATTTCCAATCGCCGCTCCACGGTCATGCCGCCCATGGCGTCGGCAAAATCGGCCAAGCCGTCCTCGTGCATTCCTCCTGTGACTATAGCGAGAAACGCTAACGCGCTCGCCGCGGCCATTCCGGCAGGTACGCCGAGCCATCCGGTAAACATAGCCAAAGCGCCAGCCAACCCTCCGACGATTAATCCTACAACGGGGAACGCCCAAGCTGCCCCAGCGCCGCGAGATCCCGCACGGGCGTGATCAACCGGCACGGGTAGGCGGGTTAACAGACTGAAGGCCGCCCAAATGTCATGGGCTTGCAGGTCGAGCTTATCGATGGTCTTGGTCATTGGATGCCTTGTCGTTTTTGGTCTCTACACGCGATTTCAAACCCGCTATGCAAAGGTTAACAAACCATAGAGGGATAGACCATGCCAGCCAAACAGTTTGCGAATCTTAATGAATTCGCCGCCATCATCGAAGCTTTCCCCTCAAGTGATCAATCTGCCGAAGCGGGCGCGAAGGCGCGTAACGATGTATTGACCAAGCCGCCTGGGGCGCTTGGGCGGCTAGAGGATCTCGCGATCTGGTATGCAGGCTGGCGGGGGCAGGTGGCTCCGACACTCGAAAACCCTCAGGTCGTTGTTTTTGCGGGCAATCACGGGGTCACAGCCCAAGGTGTTTCGGCGTTTCCCGCCGAGGTTACCGCGCAAATGGTGTTTAACTTCGAGGCCGGTGGGGCCGCTATCAACCAGCTTTCCAAGGCGTTTGGTGCGAAGATGTCCGTGCGTGCGATTGATCTGGATATCCCAACCGCCGACTTTACCACTGCGCCTGCGATGACCGAAGCCGAAGTGGT
>JAGLUD010000252.1 GCA_023134935.1 Paracoccaceae bacterium
GCGGCCAGAACAACGTCCAAGGCGCATCCGACGCCGGCATGATCCCGATGTTCTTACCCGACTACCAAACCGTCACAGACGACTCCATCCGCACCAAATTCACCGACATCTGGCAATCCGAAGACTTCGGTGCTGAAAAAGGCCTAACCGTCGTCGAAATCATAGACGCAATCCACAACGACGACATCAACGGCATGTACATCCTTGGCGAAAACCCCGCGATGTCAGATCCAGACGTGGAACACGCCCGCGACGCACTGGCCAAACTCGACCACCTCGTCGTGCAAGACATCTTCCTGACGGAAACCGCCAATTACGCCGACGTCATCCTGCCCGCCTCCGCTTGGGCCGAAAAATCCGGCACCGTCACCAACACGAACCGCCAAGTCCAAATGGGCCGCCCAGCCGTCCCATCCCCAGGCGAGGCACGCCCCGACTGGGCGATCACAGTCGATCTAGCAAACCGCCTCGGCCTAGACTGGAACTACGAACACCCCAGCGAAATCTTCGCCGAAATGAAGCTACTGATGGGATCGCTGGACAACATCACATGGGAACGCCTAGAGCGCGAAACAGTAACCTACCCCAGCCTCTCGCCCACCGACCCCGGTCAAGCAATCGTCTTCACGGACGGCTTCCCGCGCCCCGACAAACGCGCGAGATTCACCCCCGCCAGCATCGTTTCACCAGCCGAAACGCCCGACAAGGACTACCCGTTCATCCTGATCACAGGCCGACAACTAGAACACTGGCACACCGGTTCCATGACACGGCGCGCATCCGTATTGAACACGATAGAACCCGAAGCAAACTGCTCGCTCCACCCACGTACATTGAAGAAAATGGGGGTAAAACCGGGTGGCATGGTCACTCTAACGACCCGTCGCGGCACCATCACAATAATGGCCCGCGCCGACCGAGGTGTCGCCGAAGACAACGTCTTCCTCCCCTTCGCCTACGTCGAAGCAGCTGCCAATATCCTTACCAACTCGGCCCTCGACCCTTACGGCAAGATCCCCGAATTCAAATTCTCAGCACTAAAAGTCGAAGCAGCACGCGGATAACCTGAGCACGACTGGCCAACAAAGCCACCGCTATAAGCTTCCCCTCGCTTCAACTATTTAGTAGCGTCGCGCTTAAGTGCTTTTAAATAGCACGCCTAAAGGGGATCCAAGAATGACCGACATTCTACTGCTTACCTTCATCTTCTTGATCGCCGGAGTGATCGCTGTGCCAATCGCATCCCGCTTGGGACTTGGCTCCGTTTTGGGATATCTGATCGCCGGCATCGCGATAAGTCCGATCTTGGCTTTGCTGCATGTGGATGTCATATCGATTCAGCATTTCGCCGAATTCGGCGTGGTAATGATGCTGTTTCTAGTCGGGTTGGAACTTGAACCCAAATTACTTTGGTCCATGCGGACACGCCTAATGGGGCTTGGTGGGGGTCAAGTTGCCCTGACAACTGGCGCTGTAATGGCGGTCGCAATGCTAATGGGGCAAGTGTGGTCCGTGGCCTTAGCAATCGGGCTGGTACTGTCACTTTCATCCACCGCAATCGTTCTACAGACCTTGGGCGAAAAAGGCCTGATGAAAAGCGACGGTGGGCAGTCCAGCTTCTCGGTTCTGCTATTCCAAGACATCGCGGTAATCCCGATACTGGCACTAGTCCCTCTGTTGGCACTGTCAGAGTTGACCGAAGCCCTATCACACGGCGCTGACGGCGGCGAAGGTGACCATGGCGGGGCTGCTCTAAGTCTGGTTGCCGACCTGCCAGGATGGGGTGCCGCCCTCGTAACCTTGGCGGCAATTGCGACGGTAATCGCCGCTGGCTCCTTCTTAACCGGCCCGATATTCCGGTTTATCGCAGCCGCAAAATTACGCGAATTATTCGTCGCCACAGCATTGATGATGGTAATTGGCATTGCGCTTTTGATGACCCTTGTTGGCCTGTCCCCCGCACTGGGTACATTCTTGGCTGGTGTGGTGTTGGCAAACAGCGAATACCGGCATGAATTAGAAAGCGATATCGATCCCTTCAAAGGCTTACTTTTGGGCCTGTTCTTCATGACCGTAGGGGCGGGTATCAACTTTGGCCTGCTATTTGATAATCTTGGTGTGATCGTTGGACTGACGCTCGGCTTGATGGTGTTGAAAGCGACCGTAATTTATA
>JAGLUD010000253.1 GCA_023134935.1 Paracoccaceae bacterium
TCGCCCCGCAGGGCAAGTTTGATTTAGCGCAGGCTGACGTTCTGCTAGGGGATTCATTGGGGGAAATGTATTTCTACCTCTCCCTCGCTGATTTTGTCGTAGTTGGCGGCGGATTTATCCCCTCCGGCGCGCATAACGTGATTGAGCCGCTGGCGTTGAAGAAAACCGTTCTGGTTGGTCCCTATATCTGGACGATCGAATATCCCGCCCTTGAAGCTATTGAAGCCGGCGTTCTGACCAAGGTCGACTCTATCGAAGAACTTGCTGACGGAATCGGTAAATTATCGAAGGGCGATGCGCACACAATCCGTACTAACGCCGCCTTTTATGAAGAGCATACCGGCGCGGTTCAGCGCTCTCTAGAAGCCATTAACGATATACTTGATCGAAAAACATAGAAATCGCCGCGTTTTAGTTAAAAACAAACCGGCAAAATCGATGATTTTCAGAAGTGGTGGGCGACCCTGGAATCGCCCTAGGGATGGATTGTTTTATCTGTAGATCTTTGATTTCATACGTTTTTTGGCACCGACTTCAACACCCGAGGTTGAAAAGTACAGAATCACCGCCCAAAAGTACATAATTTGACTTTTTGCTTTCAATATTTTCACATCAAATTCTTTGCGGCAATTCAATTGAATACGGTCGAGAACACTCGATTTTCAATATCTAAATATTAAAACCCATAGCCACTTGTGCAGTGCTTCTCGAGAATCGGTAAGCATTTCAGTCTCCTTATTCGATTTTATAGTCTGAGTTGAATTGCACTCGCTTATACGAAAGTCCTTGCAGCTTCCTGCTATTTAGGTTTGGTTATCCGGTAATCCCCCATTTTTAATGGGGCGTTTCAGTAGAATTCAGGCTGCATTTCGTAGCTTTTGTATTGGCGTTATCCCTCCAATGCCCATGTTGGGGCGTCCGTTGTTATAAGTCCAGAGCCAGCGTGTTGCGTGATCCTGAACGTCTTCGATGCTGTCAAAGTGGTATCGGCCCAGCCACTCAGTTCTGACCGTGCGATTGTAACGCTCGATGTAGGCGTTTTGCTGCGGGTTTCCCGGTTGGATATACATCAATGCAATTCCAGCCTTTTCAGCCCAGTTTTGCAATGTGCCGCTGATGTATTCAGGGCCGTTATCCACGCGTATGGCCAGCGGTTTGCCTCTCCAGCTAATGATCTGGTTCAGGGTTCTGACAAGGCGTTCTGCGGGAAGTGAGAAGTCCACCTCGATGGCCAGACCTTCGCGGTTGAAGTCATCCAGAAGATTCAATGTCCGGAAAGATCGGCCGTCTGCAAGCTGGTCGGCCATAAAATCCATCGACCAGACCTCGTTATGCGCGTCAGGCACGGCCAGTGGTTCCGGCCTGTCCCTCTGCAGGCGTTTGCGAGGCTTGATCCGCATATTCAGCTCTAACTCCCGATAAATTCGATAGACCCGCTTGTGGTTCCAGCCAAACCCCTTCACGTTGCGCAAATACAGATAGCAAAGACCGAAACCCCACATCTTCTTAGCCTTAGTCAAAGCCAGAAGGTGATCCGCAATCTGTTCGTTCTCATCGCTGAGTTTTGGCCGATACCGATAACAGATCTCGCTGATACTGAAGGTCCGGCAGGACAGTCGGATGCTGACCTTTCGATGCAATACTGCCCATTCGGCCATCTCCTTGCGTTGGGATGGCCTTACCACTTTTTTCCAAGCGCTTCCTTCAATAAATCAGCCTGCATGCTCTTCTCGGCATACATTTTCTTCAGGCGTTTGTTTTCTTCTTCCAGCGCTTTCATGCGCGAGATCAGTGACGCATCCACTCTCGTTCATGCTAACGCATAATCTGCCGTGCAGCGCATGCCGCCAAACCTGGACCGCCATTTGTAAAAACTGGCGTTTCTCATGCCATGCTCGCGGCACAGTTCAGTTACAGGAACTCCGCCCTCTGCTTGTTTCAATATACCCATAATTTGAGCGTCGCTATATTTGGACTGTTTCATCAGAATCTGCTCGTCCGTTACGGTAAAAGAAATTCTACGTTCAAACGCTATTAATTTTCAGAGGGATTACCCAAGGCACTGTTTTTATTTCCATATTCAGTGAGAACAGACCACTGACACACAAAAGTACAGAAACCACTCCCAAAAGTACAGATTTTGGCTTGTCGTTTGGCTTTTACGACTCGCGGCGCTAATTGTGAGTGAAGTGGCTCATTTACACGAAGATAGAGCTTTGATGATAGTGCCGACGTGTTGACCAATTTCAAATCATGCCCCGCCGCGCTCCGTCTGGACCTGTCCGCGTTTAGTTGCGAACACCTAACTCATTTACGCAGCCTTTCTTTCAAATGCGATGGGGCTTTTGCCGCCTAGCGTAGAATGCCTGCGTCGAGGATTATAAAACCCATTAATGTATTCGAACAAGGCCATTTCAGTCTGCCTGCGTGTTAACCATGTATTACGCCAAATCAGCTCCGCCTTAAGTGTTTTGAAGAAGGTTTCGACAACGGCATTATCATAGCAGTTACCCTTTCCACTCATCGACACCAGAAAGCCATGTTTCTTGAGCACGTTTTGATAATCATTCGCACAATACCGGGAACCACGATCCGTGTGGTGGATGCACCCTTTGGGTGGCTGACGAAGGGCTACAGCCATCTCCAGTGCGTGTATCACCAAATCACGCTTCATACGGCTGCTGACAGCCCAACCGACAATCCGGCGGGAATACAAATCTGGTATAACCGCCAAATACAACCAGCCCTCTGATGTCCATATATAGGTGATGTCCCCAGCCCACTTCTGGTTTGGGCCACTTGCAGTGAACTTTCGATCCAGCAGGTTTGGTGCAATGTTAAAGCTGTGATTGCTGTCCGTAGTCACCTTATGTTTTCGTGTTCTGACAGCCTTTATGGCATTCTGGCGCATCAGCCTGCCACACGGTGGTGGCTGACATCAAAACCTAATTCTTGAAGTTCTTCAGTCATGCGGGGGCGACCGTAGCCTTGCATGCTAAGTTTGTGCTGCTCTCGAATATGGGCCAGTAAAACCATATCATCCCGCTGCCGCTGGCTCATGGGCCGTGTTCGCCAAGAACGATAGCCTCCAGAGCTAACCTGCATGACGCGGCACAGGCTTTCAATCGGATAAATCTTCTTATCCGCATCAATGAAAGCGAACCGTCTCATTTTTGACTCGCAAAGAAACCTCTCGGTGATTGCTACGCATTCACCTGCCAGTCAGTGGATGGCCGCCTTTTTTAATATCTCCCTCTCCTCGCGCAATATACGGACTTCTTTGCGAAGGCGTATATTCTCCATTTCAAGGTCGGTATGAGGTCCAGACATAAGGGTGTCGTCTTAATCTTTTTGGACCCAGCGATTCAACGTCGAAAAGCCAATACCTAAATCTTCAGCAACTTGCTGGCGCGTCAAACCACTTGTTGAAGCCAAGCGAATTGCTTCTTTGCGAAATTCTTTTCCGTGTCTCGGTGCCAAGTTTTGTCTCTTTGATAGCTAATAGTGCTATCAAGTGCTCGAAACTTTCTACGGACAAGTCCAGTCCATGATTGCCAAGCTTAAGAAAGTATAGTTGATTTTCTACCGCCATGGAAGTAAGTGTAGTGATTAAGCTTTTCTCAAAATAGGAATTTAGATCGAATTTTTCCAATCGACGCGCTGGAGGGAATTACAAGATGATTACGCAAATTTTTAAGTTGTCTACAACTTGGGTTGAGTATGAGTTTACCGGGTTGCCCAACGAAGTCTTTAGTGCAGATCCACCACCAGTTGATTTGAACAACGACGGAAATCTGGATGTCATTTTGCATGGCGGACTAATACCTGGTTTCAATCAACAACCGGACGGACCGCAGCAGGGCTTGATCCTTTTGGGGCAAGATGGCGGTGGATTTGTTGTTGCTGATGGTGATCGACCCCAAACCGAGTCGGCGCGTTATACAGAGTATGCAGATTTTAATAATGATGGGTATCTCGATATTTTGACCGTTGACCACGGCTGGGATGCACCTCCCTCTCCGGGACTTAAAAACCAACTTTTGCTATCTGATGGAAGCGGTGGATTTACGAACGGTAGCCACCTTTTACCGGACTTCATGGATTTTGCGCATGGTTTGGCCCTTGCTGACGTTGACAATGACGGCGACATTGACGCCTTTGTTTCGGTTGGTCCCGGCGGCGATACACTTAACAATTATTTTCTTATCAATGAAGGGCCAGGCATGGCCTTTACGCCCAACTTCGATTTTATACCTGACAGCATCTCATCTAGTGTTGGTCGCGGAACGCAGACCTCCGCTTTTGGCGACATGAATAACGATGGGTTTGCAGACCTCATTGTTGGGCGCAACTATGAACCGACTACTGAACCACACCTTCGGGGGTCATCGGTTATTTTTTGGGGCGACGGAACGGGGCGATTTTCTGATGCAAACTCAACAAACCTGCCAGACGCAGCGGATATCTGGGCCGGAATCGCACACGACATGCAACCGGTTGATGTGGATGGAGACGGCGATCTGGATCTGATGAACTACTTCTCTGCAATTCCCGAATTAAGTGACACCGGTGAAGGTTGGGCAATTCAATTGCTGATCAATCATGGCGATGGTGTTTTTATCGATGAAACTAGTGATCGCATAGCTGGTAGAACGTCGAGTGAATACGGCGCACTGTCGTTTCTGCATATGAACGATCTGAACGGCGATGGGCTGATGGATTTCCGGCCTTCGGTGTATTCCTATTGGATTGAACAAGCCGATGAGCTCGTCCTGCAAATCCTGGCGACAGGGAATGGAACTTTCGAAACATTGACACTTGGTCAGATTGCCGCGGCACATGGCGTTCCAGAAAACTTTGATGGAGCTGTACTTGGATTTGATCAAACTGCTTTTGAAAGTAGCGAAATGCTCTACTCGACTTCCCAAGGTGAGGCGTTGTGGTCGGCTATTAACAGCTCTGGATACCCTTCACTCTACCTAGCTCAATTCACTGAAGTTCAATCTACCATTATTGATCTGACGTTACAGGCCAATGCCCATACACCTAATTGGACCGGGTACGATGGGAATGACCTTTTGATTGGCGACGGTGGTCAAAATCACCTGTCCGGGCAAAATGGCAATGACCAACTTATCGGTTCTAGTGGTAACGATATACTTATCGGCGGTATTGGCGACGATCGCCTTGATGGTGGTGACGACGCAGACAACTTGGACGGTGGCTCCGGAAACGATACTTTGATCGCTGGTTCGGGGGCAGACAACGTATTTGACCCATTGGGCAACGACGACGTTGATGCTGGAGCAGGTCACGATCAAATAATCCTTTTATCGGGAAAGAATATCGCGCACGGCGGCACCGGAAACGATTTGTTAATCGGCGGTATCCAAGGTGACGCACTGTTTGGAGCCGCTGGAAACGATGTTATCCGTGGAGACGTTGGTTCAGGCATTTCAGGTAGTGCGGATATCATTTCCGGCGGCGCTGACGACGACATCCTGATGGGTGGTATTGGTGCAGATGTATTTGTATTTGCGACAAATGACGGCTTGGATGTCATCGCGTCTTTTGACGTGGCTGACGTAGTATACAACTCTGCTACCGGTTATTCTGTCAATCCAGCCAGCGCGGACTTTCAGGTTGGCGTAGATCATATCCAGCTTGAGAGTTTTGCAACTGTGAATTCGACAAATGTCCTGAGCTTTGTATCGAGTACCGCACAGGGTGCTGTATTCAATGCAGAAGGAACCGACATAACTTTCTACGGTGTCGATGCAGCATCAATCACCGCTGATGATTTTCTGTTCGTGTAAGATGGACCTGTCGCGGAATTACTAGGATTCAATGAAGGTAATTGTAAAATCTAGCGGGAAATATTGCAAAATGAGTATTTTCAACAGTTAATGCATCGATGACTGACCGACCGCCAACGCATTCGGAAGGCGAGTAATTATTTGACGATGGACAATTCTGGGTATGCCGCAATTTAGAGAATGGGATTGATAACACGATGATTGGACGGGCGTAATGAGTCTCTTGGATGCACTGAATGTAGGGCGGACGCATAACGGCGGCTCTGTTATAGATATTTGGTTGGCTGGCGTTGGAGACTCCGTCACCGAAAATGATAACCATGGCAACATTCAAACAACATCCGTCGGATACGCGGATGCAGACCTTGCGAAGATGACCCAGTTTCTGTCTTCCATTGAAGATTACATCGACGTTGATTTTAGGTTAGTCACTGAGCAAAGTCAGGCAGATGTTGAGATTTATTTCGATCCAGATTTTGGGGCCATCAATGGTTACTATGGCTGGGCTGGATGGAATTCGGCATCCAATAACACTTACCTGGCGCTTGATGGAACACTGGATCAACTGGATCCTGGTAGTTCGTTTTATACACTATTGCTTCATGAGCTAGGGCATTATTTTGCATTAGAGCATCCTTTCGATTCAGAACAGGGTACTGAAGTGATTCAAGGTTATTCAGCGGATAGTACACTTGCCGACTACAATCTGAACCAAGTAGTGCACACTGTCATGTCCTACAATTGGGAGTACCAATCGTGGGCAGACCCGACTGTCTCCTTTTATTCCAACCCGGAAACTTATAGCGCACTCGATGTGGCCGTTCTGCAAAATCTTTATGGCATCAATACCAATTATGCCAACGGGGACGACACCTACTACCTATCAGATTCAGGTGGATTTCAATTGATATGGGACACTGGCGGCAATGACACAATTGCCTATGTTGGGGCAGGTAATGCCCATCTTGACTTGAGATCGGCCACTTTGGAATACGAGGATGGTGGTGGCGGTTTCCTTAGTTACGGTGACGTATCGTTCTCTGCACAGGCTTTCGCAATAGCCGCTTCAACTAATATTGAAAATGCAATCGGTGCCGATGGGGCGGATTGGTTGATGGGCAACGCAGATCGAAATATCCTAAATGGTAACGCAGGCACTGACACTCTCTCTGGTGGCGCGGGCGACGATCGCCTTGATGGTGGTGATGACGCAGACAACTTGGACGGTGGCTCCGGAAACGATACTTTGAACGCTGGTTCGGGGGCAGACATAGTCGTTGATCCGTTGGGTAACGACAACGTAGAAGCAGGTTCGGGGCATGACCGGGTTGTGCTTTATTCAGGCATTAACACAGTACTTGGCGGCACAGGCAATGATCTTCTGGTTGGAGGAATACAGGGCGATGCGATCTTTGGTGGAGATGGCAATGATTTACTAAAGGGTGATGTTGGTCTTGGATTAACCGGTGGCGCAGATACTCTTATCGGCGAAAGCGGCAACGATATCATGATGGGTGGTATCGGCGCGGATGTGTTTGTTTTTAGACCCAATGGTGGCAATGATACGATAGCTGGTGGCGATGGAAGTGATGTTAGTTTCGACCCAAACACTGGGTATTCTTTGACCGCGATGTACCAAGATTTTGAGGTTGGTATTGATCACATTCAACTCGAAGGCTTCTCGACAGTGAACTCTTCTAACGTCATGAGTTTTGTGTCGAGTGCTGCACAAGGTGCGGTGTTCAGTGCAGAGGGGACTGACATAGCCATCTACGGTGTCGACGCAGTTTCACTCACAGTTGATGATTTTCTATTCCTGTAAAATATGAGGTAATTTCTATCATGTCTAGTATTCTATATTTGCGCTCTGCTTCTGTAATGTCAGTTCTCCTATTAGCCCTGCCAGGCGGCTGCGGAGGCAGCGCAAACGGTGGTCCCGATCCATGGACTGGCCCTGCTGCGGATTATTATCAGTCTCTCGACAGTACTTCAGCAGCCACGAATGGTTTCGGAGGTGTCGGTCGTCGAAGCAACAACGATAATGACACGATAGATGTAGCACAGTCTTCTGGGAGCCTTGAACATAGCACTGGTAGTTTGACGGTTGGCGACAGCAACTACACGATGATAGACCCCAACGGGTTTAGTGGTGGTATTGGACCTGTCGCGGAATTGTGCCGCTCCTTTAACCGCGTATTATGCGCAAAAAGGAGAAGAAGTATGGGAACGAAACGCACAACAGAGTTTAGACAGGAAGCGGTTCGCGTTGCACTGACGAGTGGGTTAAGCCGCATGCAGGTTGCCGCCGACTTTGGCGTTGGTTTTTCGACGTTAAGCCGCTGGATACAACTCGAGCGCAAAGAATTGCCTGAACCGGCAGCGCAGAGCGACCTGGAAGCAGAAGTCACCAGGCTTCGCAAAGAAAATCGCCTGCTCCGTGAGGAGAGGGAAGTGCTAAAGAAGGCAACAGTATTCTTCGCGAGTCAAAAGCCATGAGGTTCAGGTTCATAGAGGAAAATCGCGGTGCCGTTCCAACCGAACGATTGTGCAGTATCATGAATGTCACTTCACGCGGTTTTCGCGCCTTTCAATCCCGCCCAATCAGCCAGAGCCAACGTAAGGATATGGTGTTACTGGCACATATCAGAGAGCAGCATCGCCTGTCTCTGGGCAGTTATGGCAGGCCACGAATGACGGAGGAATTGAAAGAGCTGGGCTTTGATGTTGGTCACCGACGTGTCGGTCGTTTGATGCGTCAGAACAGCATATCTGTCGTCAGAACCCGTAAATACAAGGTGACTACGGACAGCAATCACAAATTCAACATCGCGCCCAACTTGCTGAACCGTAACTTCACGGCAGCAAGGCCCAACCAGAAATGGGTCGTTGATATCAGCTATATATGGACGCAAGAAGGTTGGTTGTATCTGGCGGTGGTTTTGGACCTGTATTCGCGGCGCGTGATCGGATGGGCCGTCAGCAACCGCATGAAACGCGATCTTGCAATCCGCGCTCTAGATATGGCTGTGGCATTACGAAAGCCACCCAAAGGCTGCATTCATCATTCTGATCGCGGCAGCCAGTATTGCTCGCATGATTATCAAAAACGTCTGCGCCAACACGGGTTCAAAACCTCCATGAGCGGCAAGGGTAATTGTTATGATAATGCCGTCGTCGAGGCTTTCTTCAAAACCATCAAGGCTGAGTTGATATGGCGGCACCCATGGCACACCCGCCGCGCAGCAGAACTGGCAATTTTCGAATACATCAATGGTTTTTACAATCCGCGCAGAAAACACTCTGCATTAGGTTGGAAAAGTCCCTTGGTTTTTGAAAGAAAAGCAGCTTAAATGAGTTCATGGGGCGGCA
>JAGLUD010000254.1 GCA_023134935.1 Paracoccaceae bacterium
ACGGCACGCGCGGATTTTCGGTAAGATTTGTCGAAAGAGTTGCCGGATTCGTACATCGCGTACAAAATGCGGCGATGAACGGGCTTAAGGCCATCGCGCAGATCGGGAATCGCGCGGGAAACAATCACGCTCATCGCGTAGTCGAGGTACGAGGTTTTCATCTCGTCTACGATGGAGATACTCGGCCCACCGTAAACGTAGCGATCACCCGGCTGTTCGCCGTCGTTTTCGGGGCTCTTTGTGTCGTCGGTCATAATCGGGCCATTTCAGCTAAAACACCAATATCTTGTGTGTCAGAGCATAACCGATAACCATATACGACTTCAATCAGGAAGGTTCGCAAACAGTGAAATTTGCAAAGAAAAGGGGTCTCGAGCACGCCGAGACCCCTCAAATTTTCATATATTCCGACTTAAGTAGCCGATTTTGTCGATTTAGCCGAAAGAGGGTCGTCTTGACGTTGAACTGTGCCCTCAAAGTGCGCACCGCTTTCGATTGCGATTGTTTTGTGGATGATGTCACCCTCAACACGTGCAGTCGCTGTCAGGCGTACTTTCAAGCCGCGTAGGCGGCCAACGACGCGGCCGTTAACCACTACGTCGTCTGCGATAATTTCGCCCTTAACAGTAGCGCCTTCGCCAACGGTCAAAAGATGCGCGCGGATGTCACCTTCGATAGTGCCTTCAACCTGAACGTCGCCAGTTGTAGTAACGTTACCCTTGATAGTCAGATCCGACGACAGGATCGACGGTGCTGGCTTTGGCTTTGAAGCTGCGGAAGGTGCTGGTGCTACCGGTTTAGTCGGAGCTGCGCCTGGAGTTTTTGTTGCGCCAATTTCTGGCTCGTCTGATTTTGGTTTAGAAAACATTTTGTCCTGCCTTAATATAATTCATTGGATTAACGGCGGTGCCGTTAGTTCGTACTTCATAGTGAAGATGCGGCCCACTGCTCCGACCAGTGTTCCCCATATCACCAATTCGTTCCCCGCGCGAGACCCTTTGGCCTTTCGTCACGCGGATCTTGCTTTGATGTGCATAAACGGTTTGAAAACCAAATTCATGCGTAATCTTTACAACATTACCAAATCCCGTTTGCCAGCCAGCAAAACTTACAACGCCGTCAGCCGTTGCATAAATGGGGCTGCCTGTTGCGCCAGCCATATCGACGCCCTTGTGTTGACGGCCATTGCGGGGCCCAAAGCTGCTGGAATAACGGAACGTCGTTTGCAGGGGCATCGCCAATGGCAATTTCGCGGCTGCAATATTATATATCTGCACAGTGTCGAGGTCACGCATCAATGCCTCCAGACGTAAGTCAGGGGCGTCCATACCTATGAAATCTGCCGCATCCAATGCCTCGCCTAAACCGCCAGATCCTGAATAATTGCGCCGTACATTTGCCAAAAGGCTGTCCACGTCCAACCCTGTGCGCTTGAACATGGCCTCTAGGGGGCCGAACGAAATCAGCACGGCTTCTTCAAGTTGCGGAATCATCCGGTCGCGTCGCTGCGCATCCAGCTTAATGTGCTGCGCCGTTTCTTCGATCTGAAGTTCCAGTGTTTCGGTATATTCAATCGATACATCGCGCGTCTGCAGGGTTTCATCCAACACTGCATTCAATGCGTTCACGGTGACTTTTAACTCATGCTCAGTAGACTCGCGTGGGCCTGTTCCTTCGGCACTGGCGGCGAACTCGGCTTGTAATCCGTCAAGGCCAGCTTGCGCCGCGTTCCGTTCCGCCGTTACCCCGTTAAGTTTGCGTTGCAAAGCAAAGAGAGTGATTTCCTGTTCGTTTTGAACGGTCATCGCATCGATCAATTCGTCTTGCTGTGCGGAGACCTGCTGCAATGCCAAGGTAAACCTGTCTTGCATGGCCTGCGTTTGAAGTGCAAATTCATCTCGCTCGGCGGCGAGTTCGGCAAGGCGTAGTTCGTATGCATCTTGTAAGGATTCGCTGCGTGCTTGCGCACTATCGGACTCAAAACTGCTGGAAATAGTGGCCGTTGTCGCAATTACCAACCAGCCAAGTGCCAAAGTGGTTCCTGACAGAAGTATCAGGCGCGTTATCGGTGAAAACGTCAAGTCACGTTGGTCAACGCGGGTTTTCAGGGTCAGAGTTTGCTCCGGCAAGATTTTGGCAAGTGACGCGTTCACAGCCTTAAATAGTCTTGACATCAAGGACCCATACCCAGTTTGCGACGGCCCCTAGGGGCGGTTAATTTATTCTGTATTGTGAATAGGAAAATGCAACCAATATAGCAACCAAAAAGCCTGTACCTAGTATAGCCTGAGCAAAAATTGGCTCATACGGAAACGATAGGGTTACATGGCTTTTACTGCATCAAGGACAGCGTCGACATGCCCTTTCACCTTTACCTTTTTCCAGATTTGTCGAATTGCACCGTTTTCGTCGATCAGAAATGTCGTGCGTTCGATCCCCATATACGTGCGGCCATACATGTTCTTTTCAACCCAACAGCCGAGCGTTTCCAACAACCCGCCAACCTCGTCTGACAATAATGGCATTCCCAGATTGTGCTTCTTGATGAACTTGTCATGACTGGCAGCTGAATCTTTGGACAAGCCAACAACGATTGCGCCAGCATCTGTGAAGTCGTCGAAGCGGGTCGTGAAATCGATGGATTCAAGCGTGCAACCGGGGGTGTCATCCTTTGGATACAGGAATAACACCAGCTTTTGACCTTTGAAGTCTGCCAAAGACATGG
>JAGLUD010000255.1 GCA_023134935.1 Paracoccaceae bacterium
ACGGCAGGATACGGTGCTTTTCAGGAAAGAAAACCTGCAAATGCCCTTTTCAGGACGGCGTGGGCGTATTACAGCGGCCTGAACCGAAAGGATCCAGATGTACACGCTAGACGATTTTGATTTTGATTTGCCAGAGGCGCTTATCGCGCTTCGACCAGTGCGTCCGCGTCAAGCGTCACGGATGCTGGTTGCGAATGACGAGATTGTCGATGCAACAGTTTCAGATTTACCGGAGTTTTTGCGGGCAGGGGATCTGCTGGTTTTCAACAACACGAAGGTTATTCCAGCGCGACTTTCCGGACAACGGTTTCGGGAGACATCGCATGGCTCCGGTGTGTCTAGTATCGAGGTTAACCTGATTGAAAGGATTTCTGGGGACACTTGGATGTCGCTGGCAAAGCCTGCCAAAAGGTTAAAGCTCGGTGACGTTATCCGGTTCAAAGACCTATGCGCGACGGTGATTGTAAAGAATGGCGGAGAGGTCACGCTGACATTTGACCAAACTGGCGAAGCACTAGATCAGGCGATTGAGACCATCGGCGCCATGCCTTTGCCGCCCTACATCGCATCTAAACGCCCAGCGGATGCGCGAGATATGGATGATTATCAAACGGTTTTCGCGACGCGGACAGGGGCCGTGGCCGCGCCTACGGCATCCCTCCATTTTGACAACGAGTTGCTTTCGCGGCTGGACGCGTTGGGTGTGAGATCGACCGAGGTAACTTTGCATGTCGGGGCGGGGACGTTCCTGCCGGTTAAGGTTGATAATATTGAAGAACATAAAATGCATAGTGAATGGGGCGAGGTTCCGAGCAGCGCGGCAGATATCATTAACAAAACCCTCGATGCTGGTGGTCGGGTTATACCCGTTGGAACGACTGCGTTACGGTTAATTGAAACGGCAGCGGTCGAGGTCGGAAAAATCGCTCCGTGGGTGGGTGATACGGATATTTTCATCCGTCCGGGTTATGAATTCAAAATCGCCGACGGGTTGATGACAAACTTCCATTTACCAAAATCGACACTGATGATGCTGGTATCCGCCCTTATTGGTTACGATAAGGTTAAAGACATATATGCACACGCGATTGAAAACGGATATCGGTTCTTTTCGTACGGTGATAGTTCGCTGCTTTTTAGAAAATAGTCAAAGCGACACAAGAAATGTCGTTACAAGAATAATTTCGCCGTTAATGTCGCGATATTCGAGTCGTTGATTCTTCTAAGGGCGGCATATGATCTATATTCTTAAAAATGCATGGGCACTGCTGCTTGGTATGATGCTTTTGATGGTTGGGAACGGCCTGCAAGGTACGTTGCTGGGGCTTCGCGGCGCGGTTGAGGGTTTCTCGCCAACAACCATGTCCTACATCATGAGCGGATATTTCCTTGGTTTCTTGGGCGGCTCCTACATGGCGCCGGAGCTGATCCGGCGCGTGGGCCATGTGCGCGTGTTCGCGGCACTTGGTTCGCTGATTTCCGCGGCATTCATTTTATATGCCGCGCTGCCGGATCCGGTTATCTGGGCTATGATGCGTGTGATCGTCGGGTTTTGTTTTGCCGGTGTGTACGTTGTAGCCGAGAGCTGGCTTAACGATGCCGCCACGAACGAGACCCGCGGGCAGGCGCTGT
>JAGLUD010000256.1 GCA_023134935.1 Paracoccaceae bacterium
CATTTACGATAGTAGCCTTCGGCGACTCCCTGACCCGCGGTTATGGCCTGCCCGAAGACCAAGGCTTCGTTCCCCAGCTTCAGGCGTGGCTACACGAGAACGGCGGTGAAAACATCACGGTCCTTAACGCCGGACTAAGCGGTGACACGACCGCCGGAGGGCTGGCACGGATCGACTGGACGTTAACCGACGACGTAGACGCGGTGATCGTAGCCCTTGGTGGAAACGACATGCTACGCGGGATATTCCCGACATCCTCGCACGAAAACCTAGACGGCATCGTGGCATTACTAACCGAACGCGCCTTGCCCGTAATGCTGGTAGGCCTGCCAGCGCCAACCAACTTCGGCCCCGAATTCAAAGAGGAATTCGACGGAATGTACTCAGCCGTCGCTGACAAATACGAAACCCTGCTGTATCCATATTTCTTCGAAGGGTTCGGAGCCTCGCAAGATACCGCCGCCTTGACGCAATACCTGCAAGACGACGCAACCCATCCAAACGCCGAAGGTGTGCTGTTGATCGTCGCCCACATGGGCCCAATGGTTTTAGAACTCGCGCGTTAATCCGCGACGTTCGACAAAATTTCCAACGCCTGCGCATGCAGCACCGCATTGCCTGTCGCCAAAATACGCCCACCGTTATGTGCTGGCTCGCCTTGCCAATTGGTCACAACGCCACCCGCCGCCTGAATGACGCCGATCGGCCCCTGCACATCGTAAGCGTTCAACCCTGCCTCGATCACCAGATCAATCTGCCCCATCGCCAGCAGCGCATAGGCATAACAATCCAGCCCGTATCGCGTTAGTTTCACGCTGTCACGCACCGCCTCGAACCCCAGACGCTCAACATCCGAGCCAACCTCGGGGAACGTCGACATCAGCGTCGCTTCACCAAGGGTTTCGCACCCGCTAGTGGAAATCTCACGCGCTTCACCGCGTATGGTTAAGCTAGCCCGCCCAAACGCGCCAATAAACCGCTCGCCCATATAAGGCTGATCAACCACACCCAACACAGGGCCATTGCCGGTATCAAGCCCGATCAACACGCCCCAAGACGGAATGCCGCTAATAAACGCCCGCGTGCCATCAATCGGGTCAATCACCCATGTCAGACCAGAGGTGCCGGACTTATTGCCAAACTCCTCGCCCAGAATTGCGTCGTCGGGGCGGCGCTCGGCCAAAATATTCCGAATTGCCAGTTCCGCTTCACGGTCGGCAACCGTTACGGGGTCAAACCCACCCTCGATCTTGTTGTCAGCTTGCAGGCTCGGCGCTCGGAAATACTTCAGCGTAACTTCCCGTGCTGCATCCGCCAGCGCATTGGCCACATCCAGCAGCTCGTCTTGTTCGCTCTGTGAAAACATAAAAAATCCCCGCGCGTAGACCTGAAACAGGTTTCCGCACGGGGATTTCATATCTTTAGACGTCAGTCAATCGATTGACACCAATTCCGCCAAATTGGAGCAACAAATTTAAGCGGCAGATTCACTCAACACACGGGCCAGATCGAACAAGCGACGACGCTGCGGTTCAGGGATGTTGTAATACGAACGCACCAGTTCCAGCGCTTCTTTATCCGCCAGCAAATCGCCCTTCAGCTTGTCAGCCGAGGTTGCTGCGTGAACGATGTCTTCTTCGCTCGCATCAAGCCCCTCAAAGAAGAAGCTGATCTGCACGTCAACAGCCGCGGCGATATCCCAAAGACGGGAGGCACTGACGCGGTTCATGCCGGTTTCATATTTCTGAATCTGCTGAAATTTAATTCCAACGATCTCGCCCAGCTGTTGCTGGGTCATGCCAACCATCCAGCGACGGTGGCGAATGCGTTTTCCTACGTGTACATCTACAGGGTGTTTCATAATCTTGCTCCAAAATTAATACTCTACGTAAGGTAGATGCACGGAGCGTGCCAACATTTTTTAATTTAGTTGGAGTGGCATAACCAATTGGATAGTTTTGAAAAGTTCACTTTGTAAGGTCTTGATAATGCAGCAAAATAAACTTCACGTTTTCGTGTATATTTTTCTCGCTTTTAGCGTAAAGCCGCTCAACCTTAAAAGTTCTCATTTTGCGAGTTTGCAATCATAGGGTTTGTGGCGTTTTGCAAGGCAGGTTGCAAAACGCCGAATTTTGATCAGCCTTCCAGCTTCTTCGCTTCGCGTTTACGCTCGTGCGTATCAAGGTGACGCTTACGAAGGCGGATGTTTTTCGGAGTAACTTCCACCAGCTCGTCATTGTCGATATAGGCAATCGCCTCTTCAAGGCTGAACCGTGTCGGGGTTGTCAGAACAACTGCTTCATCCTTACCGGACGCACGCACGTTGGAGTGTTTCTTACCCTTAACAGGGTTCACTTCAAGATCGTTACCGCGCGAGTGCTCGCCAATAATCATACCGCGATAAAGCTTTTCCTGAACGCCAATGAAGAACTTACCACGATCTTCAAGGTTGAACAGCGCGTAAGCTACCGACTCGCCGTCTTCCATGGAGATCAGAACGCCAGCACGTCGGCCTTCGATTTTACCCTTGAATGGGGCCCAGTCGTGGAAAATACGGTTGATAACCCCAGTGCCGCGTGTGTCCGTCAGGAACTCGCCGTGATAACCGATCAAGCCGCGCGATGGCACATGTGCCACGATGCGGGTTTTGCCAACACCACCCGGACGCATCTCGGCCAACTCGCCTTTGCGCATGGTCAACTTTTCAATCACAGTGCCGGAATACTCGTCATCCACGTCAACCGTAACTTCTTCGATAGGCTCATGACGAACACCATCGATATTGCGGAACAGAACCTGCGGACGCGAGATCGAAAGCTCGAAGCCTTCGCGACGCATGTTTTCAATCAAAACACCCATCTGCAATTCGCCACGACCGTGAACTTCGAACGCATCGCCGGATTCTGTGTCGTTGACCTTGATGGCCACGTTGGATTCGGCTTCTTTCACCAGACGGTCACGGATAACGCGCGATTGCACCTTGGTGCCGTCACGACCCGCCAAAGGCGAGGTGTTAATGCCAAACGTAACCGTAATGGTCGGCGGATCAATCGGCTGCGCCTCGATCGCCTCAGTAACGTCTTTATCGGAAAGTGTGTCAGCCACAGTCGCGGTTTTCATACCTGCAACCGCTACGATATCGCCAGCTTCGCCAACGTCAATCGGGTTTTGCTCCAACCCGCGATAGGCCAGAACTTTGGTCACGCGGAAATTTTCAATAAGGCTGCCGTCACGCGACATCGCCTTGATGTTGTCGCCAGCTTTAACCGAACCGGATTCAACACGACCCGTAAGCAAACGGCCAAGGAATGCATCGCCGCCCAATGTTGTCGCCAACATACGGAACGGCTCGTTAATCTGTGCAATCTGCGAAGGCGCAGGAACGTGCTTGATAACCAGATCCATCATCGCGCTCAAATCTTTACGCGGTCCGTCAAGCTCGGCATCCGCCCAGCCAGAACGACCCGACGCATAAAGCACAGGGAAATCAAGCTGATCATCGTCAGCGCCAAGATTGGCGAACATGTCAAAAACTTCGTCCAGCGCACGGTCAGGTTCAGCGTCGTGTTTATCAACTTTGTTCAGAACCACGATAGGGCGCAAACCAAGTGCCAGCGCTTTGGCGGTAACGAATTTCGTCTGAGGCATCGGGCCTTCAGCCGCATCGACCAGCAGGATCACACCGTCAACCATCGAAAGGATACGTTCAACTTCACCACCGAAATCGGCGTGGCCCGGGGTATCAACGATATTCACGCGAACGCCGTTCCATTCAACCGAGGTCGCCTTGGCAAGAATCGTAATTCCGCGCTCTTGCTCCAGATCATTGGAATCCATCGCACGCTCTTGCTGTGCTTCGTTTTCACGATACAGACCAGATTGCTTTAGTATTTCGTCAACCAGCGTGGTTTTACCGTGGTCAACGTGGGCAATAATGGCGACGTTACGTAGATTCTCAATCACTGGGGATT
>JAGLUD010000257.1 GCA_023134935.1 Paracoccaceae bacterium
GGGTGTACATGAAAACCCAGCTATACCCGTTTCGTAAATGGTTGCCATTGATGGCTTTTCTGGGTGTGCTGACGGCCGTGATGGAAAGCGGATTGATTTTCTATTCGGGCCGCGTGATTGACCTGATGAACGAAGCCGGCATTGCTGAATTCTGGGACGCGCATGGCTTTGAGTTGCTGTTGGCGGGGCTCTTTGTGCTTCTGTTGCGGCCATTGATTATTACGTTTAATCACGTGTTCCTCGAACAAACGCTGGCCTCTAATATGCAGGAACAGGCGCGGTGGCGGGCGCATAAGCATTTGCTTGGCCAGTCCACAGAATTTTTCCAAAATGATTTCGCAGGTCGTTTGGCGAACCGCGTGATGCAGATGGGTCCGGCGATGGAGGATAGCACCTACATGGCGTTGGAGGGTATCTGGTATGCGGCAACGTATGTGTTGGGCGCGATTCTGGTTCTCTCGGCGATCGATATACGCTTGGGTGTGCCCATGGCAATCTGGCTGGTGGTTTATGTTCTGTTTGTAAAGCGGATCGCGACACGGGTGGCCGAAGCCTCGGAAAAAATGTCTGAGACCAAATCATTGGTCACGGGTAGAATTGTCGATGCTTACGCGAATATCGAAAGTGTTAAACTGTTCGCACATGGCAAACGCGAGGAACAATACGCGCTGTCAGCGATGAAACGTCAACGATTGCGTTTTCAGCGGTTCCTGCGGTTGATGACGCGTTTGACGTTTAGTCTAGCAAGCATGAACGGCTTCCTGATGGTTGGCGTAATCGGTCCGGCGATATGGTTGTGGTCAAAAGAAGTTGTTTCAGTGGGCGAGGTTGCGGCAGCCGCGGCGTTAACCATTCGGTTGAACGGCATGACAGGCTGGATCATGTGGGTGACAGTGCGCCTGTTCGAACACGCAGGGGTTATGCGCGAAGGTTTGCAAAGCATTTCAGTGCCGCACTCTGTAACTGATGAACCCAATGCACCAGCGTTGAACCTAACAACCGGGGCTGTCGAAATCTGCAATCTGTCGCATCATTACGGCAAAGGCTACGGCGGTCTGGATGGAATTAATCTTTCAATCAAGGCGGGTGAAAAGGTTGGGCTGGTCGGGCGTTCTGGCTCGGGTAAATCCAGCCTTGTGAATCTGTTAATGCGGTTTCGTGATGCCGAACAAGGCCAGATATTGATCGACGGGCAATCGGTCGTTGAGGTTACGCAAGATAGCCTTCGAAGCCAGATTGGGATGGTAACGCAGGACAGTAGCCTGATGCATCGGTCGGTTCGTGCGAACATCCTTTATGGCAAACCCGACGCAACTGAGGCTGAAATGATAACGGCTGCCAAGCGGGCCGAAGCGCATGACTTCATCCTTGAATTGCAAGATCCCAAGGGTAGAAACGGGTACGATGCACACGTTGGGGAGCGCGGCGTGAAACTGTCTGGCGGTCAACGTCAGCGGGTCGCGATAGCTCGGGTTATCCTGAAGGACGCGCCGATTCTGGTTCTTGACGAGGCAACATCTGCACTAGACAGTGAAGTTGAAGCGGCAATTCAGGAGACTTTGTACGGCGTCATGGAAGGTAAAACCGTAATTGCGATTGCGCACCGCCTGTCAACCATTGCGCAGATGGACCGTATCGTCGTGCTTGACGGTGGTAAGGTGGCTGAACAAGGAACACATGCGGAGCTATTGGCCAAAGACGCGCTATATGCCGGTTTCTGGAACCGTCAGTCGGGCGGCTTTATCGGGGCGGATGAGTGAAGTTCTTCGAGAATCTCTTTGATCCATTCGCAGATGCTGACGGGCCGCCGCCAACAACAATAATCGCTTTTGGCAAATGGCTGTTTTCAGGGGCGGGCAAGGCAGTCGTCATGATGGGCGCTGTATCCATATTGATCGGCTTGGCCGAGGTCGCCGCCGCTTGGGCTGTCGGTGTAATAATCGACCGGATCAACACACATGGGCGAGAGGCTTTCCTAGACGGATTCATCTGGCCGTTACTAGGTATCATCGGGTTTATGCTGGTTCTTCGGCCTGCACTAATTCTGTTTCAAGCGGGGCTAAATTCGTTATCGTTCGGACCAGGGTTGTCAGTTCTTGGCCTGTTTAGGATGCATAAATACACCTTGGGACAGAGCCTAGATTTTTTTGAGGATGATTTCGCCGGACGGATCAATCAAAAGCAAATGCAAACCACGGCCGCGCTTGGTGAGTTGCTTATGGAATTGCTAAACGCTGTTTCGTTTGCTGGCGCTATGGTGTTAGGCGGCGCTGCGGTGATGTTTTTATCTGATTGGCGGCTGTCGGCAGTTATGCTCGGTTGGCTGGCCCTTTATATTATTACTTTGCGCTGGGGTTTGCCCAGAATCCGTAAGTTAGGCAAAGTGCGGGCCGAAACACGCTCGGCGATCTCAGGTAGTTTTGTGGATAGCATCGCTAATATCGTGACCGTAAAGCTATTTGCACATTCCGATCGCGAAACAGAAGAGGCCCGGAATACGTTACTGCGGTTTCGCGAAGCGTCGCTGAACTTTGGTAGGCAGGTTTTCAAGTTTCGAATCGTAATCGCCATTCTTGCGGGGCTTTTGCCAGTGGCGCTTGTTGGTGCTGCTGTTACACTTTGGCTATCCGGCGACAGCCAAACTGGCGCGATTGTTACTGCGGGTATATTGGCCTCGCGGCTTGGGGCAATGACGGGGTGGTTCTCGTTTATGCTAATGGGGCTTTTTGCTGATATTGGTACGGCCGAGGACGGGATCGCGACGTTGGCGAAACCCTATCAGTTGACTGATTCCGAGGAGGCTATGCCTCCTACAAACTTCAGCGGAGAAATCAAATTCGACGACGTGAAATTTCACTACGGTCGTAAGGATGGCGGTGGGCTGAACGGATTTTGCCTAACGATTAATCCAGGCGAGAAGGTCGCACTTGTCGGGCGCTCGGGTGCGGGGAAGTCTACTGTACTTTCGTTGCTGTTAAGGATGCGCGATGTCGAGGGTGGCAGAATCTCGCTCGATGGTCAGGACATTCGCGCGCTGA
>JAGLUD010000258.1 GCA_023134935.1 Paracoccaceae bacterium
GAAAACCTGATCGAAGGCATCCGCGATGCGGGCACCCAGAACCTGATCGTGGCATCCAACAACGCTGGCGTTGATGACTTCGGCCTAGGAATCCTGCTGCAAGACAAGCAGGTCAAAAAGATGTTGTCCTCCTACGTTGGCGAAAACGCGGAATTCATGCGCCAATACCTTTCCGGAGAACTGGAGATCGAGTTCAACCCCCAAGGCACACTTGCCGAGCGCATGCGTGCAGGCGGCGCTGGTATCCCGGGCTTCTACACTAAAACAGGCGTAGGAACCGTGATCGCCGAAGGCAAAGAACACAAAGACTTCAAAGGCGAGACGTACATTCTGGAGGAAGGCATCGTCGCCGACCTCGCCATCGTCAAGGCATGGAAAGGCGACCGCGCGGGCAACCTAATCTACCGCAAAACCGCCCGCAACTTTAATCCCAACGTCGCCACTTGCGGCAAGATCTGTATCGCAGAAGTCGAGGAACTGCTACCAACAGGCGCGCTCGACCCTGATCTGATCCACACACCGGGGATTTTCGTGCACCGCATCTTTGAAGGTGGCCACGAAAAACGTATCGAACAACGCACAGTGCGGGAGGGTTAAATCATGGCATGGGATAGAAACCAAATGGCCGAGCGCGCAGGGCGCGAACTTAAAGACGGCATGTATGTGAACCTCGGCATCGGCATTCCGACGCTGGTGTCCAACTACATCCCCGAAGGTGTGGACGTAACGCTGCAATCCGAAAACGGCATGCTCGGCATGGGCCCGTTCCCGAAAGAGGACGAGATCGACGCGGATTTGATTAACGCCGGTAAACAAACCATTACCGAGTTGCACCGCACCAGCTACTTCAGCTCCGCTGACAGCTTCGCGATGATCCGTGGTGGCAAAATCGCTATGGCCATTCTTGGCGCGATGGAAGTGGCCGAAAACGGCGACCTCGCCAACTGGATGATCCCGGGCAAGCTGGTCAAAGGCATGGGCGGCGCGATGGATCTGGTGGCCGGCGTTGGCCGCGTAATCGTGATCATGGATCACACCAACAAAAAAGGCGAAAGCAAATTGCTGAAAGCCTGCACGCTGCCCCTAACCGGCGCAGGCGTGGTGGATGAAATCATCACCAATCTCGGCGTGTTCAAAGTGGTCGAGGGGGGGCTGGAAGTGATCGAAATCGCCGATGGTGTCACGCTGGACGAAATCCATCAACTGACCGAGGCCACACTGGTCAACTAAAACAAACTACCCTGCGATCCATCGCTGCCTTTGGATCGCTTCGGCGCTGCCCGTTTCGCGGGTGGCGCGGTACCACCCGTGCCAACAGGCAACTTTCCATCCCGAAATTCGATCTCGAGCGTTGCATGTTTCGCCGCCGCCTTCTTGCTGGTCACCAAACCATCGCCGGAATGCACAACCGCATAGCCACGCTCAAGCGTCTTGCGGTAACTCAGCGTCTCCAACGTCCGCGCCAGCGCGGTTAGTTGACGTTTCGGGTCAGACATATTCCGGTTCAATGCAGGTGTCAGACGTTTCGACCACGCCCCAACATCCCGCGCTTTGCGTTGAATATCGTTAAGCAATGCCGCTGGACGCAATCGCTCCCCGCCACTTGCCGCCAGTTGCACCCGCTTACGGTGCGTCAGACTGGACAAAGCCAACGGCAGCCGCATGGCCAAGCCATCCAATCGCTGCGCCCGCTCTGCAAACAGGCTCTCCAACCGTGGCAACGCCCGCGAAATGTCCCGTAAACGCTGGCCGCGTTGCTCCAACCCTCGTGCCAAAGCACGACGGCGGCGCTCTTCCAGACCCGCCACATGCGCTGACAGATCGGCGCGCACCGGAACCGCCATTTCAGCCGCAGCCGTAGGCGTGGGTGCGCGCATGTCCGACGCGTAATCTATCAATGTCGTATCGGTTTCATGCCCAACAGCCGAGATCAGCGGAATGCCACTTTCAAACGCCGCCCGCACAACGATCTCTTCGTTAAACCCCCAAAGGTCCTCGATCGAGCCACCACCCCGTGCCACAATAATCACATCCGGCCGCGGCAAAGCCCCACCGGGAGTCATCGCATTGAAACCCTTAATCGCCGCCGCCACTTCCGGCGCACATTTGTCGCCCTGCACCACCACCGGCCAAAGCAGAACCTTGCGCGGAAAACGATCCCGTAAGCGATGCAGGATATCCTTAATCACAGCCCCTGAGGGCGAGGT
>JAGLUD010000259.1 GCA_023134935.1 Paracoccaceae bacterium
TCCGTGCGGTAACCGCGATAGCTGAATTCGGGGAACACAAATGGAATCGTGTCATTATCTTCATCGTCACGAAGGCTGTTTATTATCACGGCTGCTAGCGAGAAGTAGCTGCGGTTACGGTGCCGGCTGAACTTCACCTCGCTGACCACCCGATCAGTGTCGTCATAGTTATATTGGCGCATAAATCCGTTGTCGCTGAGGACAGTCGCGCTGAAATCGAGTATCACTTCGTCGACGATTTCGAAGCTGCCGTCCACTGCCAGAAAACCACGCCCGAACTCGCCAAACTCGTCATTGATGGCAATTGCACCGAATGTATCGAAGCCACCGTGAGTAAAACGTTGACGATATTCCGCATCGATAACGGTTGCTCCGGAGAAGTTTAATGTAGGTGTGATCGTAGCATCGGCATGGTCGCCCAGTACTAGATAGTAGGGCAGTTTTATGCCGTCTCCGAAGTATTCGGACGACAAGATCACAGGGCTTAGAAACCCTGACGCACGGCGCACAGACGGGTCCGGTATTCGCATGTAGGGCAAGTAAAATACCGGCAGTCCGAAGACCTCGATAGTGGCGTTTCGGAAGTGGATTTGTTTGCGTTCGTCGTCGCGGATCACTTGGCGTGCCCGTATTTGCCAGACCGGGACTGGGCGGGCCGCACATACCTGACAGGAACTGGCAACGACGTTGGTCAACGTATCGAACCGCCCGTCGGTGCGCTCATATTCCGTCGCGGCGAACTGCATTCGGTCGGCAAGCAATAGTTTAGCGCCTTGGATGAGAACGCGCTGCAGGTCGCTGGACAGTTCGGCGAAATCCGCCAATATGACCGTGCCGCTTGCATCTGTGATAACGAGCGGGCCTTGCGCGGTGATCGACCCATTGCGCGAGTCGTATACGATGCCGCTGGATGCCAAGACGGTATCACCGAAGAAGACCTGCACATTACCGGTGGCGCTCAGCAATCCGGTCGTTTGATCCAAATTGATCGTATCTGCCAGCAAACTAATAGGATTATCGGATTGCGCAGCGACAAATTGTGGTACGATTCCGCACGCAACGAGCATCATCAAAACTGCCGCCCGATGTCGCATAAATATTAGGAAATTGCCGATACACACTCGCATAAATTTCTAGCCGTCCTCCAGATGCAGCACAAATGCCAACGCAAATAGTGCTGCCGCCAATGGAGGCGCCCAGGTTGCCAGCAGCACTGGAACTTCTTGCGCCTGTCCGAGCGATTCGGCAACATTCTTGACGGCAAACATCAAGAAACCTGACAGAATCGCCAGAAGCGCCATTACACCAGCATTCCCGAACCGCGCGTGCTTTAACGAGAAAGCGGCCCCGATCAACATCATCGCTACCAACGTCAGCGGGGTCGCGTATTGCGATTGTAAAAACACTTCGTGACGCACGGCCGAGAATCCAGATGCGTTCAGCTGATCAATAAAGGCGGGTAGTTTCCATACAGAAATGGTTTTTGGGGCAGCAAAACTACTGAGGATACGATCGCTGGTCAGGTCTGTCGGTAACACGATTTCGGGGTAGGGGCGGATGTCGGCAGTTTCAAACAGGTTTTTGTCCAAAAACCGCCATTGCGTCGCGTTGAACAGTTTCCAGGCACCCGGTTGCAGTTCGGCACGCGTGGCCTCGATGCGCCGAACGAGGTCACCGTTCGTGGAAAACTCGTGAAAACGCACGCCGTAAAGGATGTCACCACTGCGACTGGAACTGCGTGCCTGAATGATGAAATTACTGTTTTCGCCAGTTTGTCGAAGCCATAGACCTTCGCGTGAAATCGACAATTGATTGCCGCCATTTCCCGTATATTCCGCCCGGATTCCGCTGGCTTTGCGAATGGTCGCGGTAAGAATTGGATTCCACGCCGTAATCGTGATTAGCCCGATAAGGATGGTCACAATCGTCGGAGCCAGCAACATTTTCAGCGCCGAAACACCCGAGGCCCGAACAATCACCATTTCGCTTGATCGGGACATACCAAGAAACGTGAACATACTGCCGAGCAATACAACCAACGGAAATGTGGTGAACATGGATTCGGGCAATGTCACCGAAATCAGCTGAATATAAACTTTTGCTTCAACCCCGCGCTCGGAGAAAAACCGCAGCACATCGGCGGTAATGATCAACAGCAGTAGCGCCAACAGCGCAACCTGCACACGTATGACATTGTAGAGGAACTTTCGCGCGATATAGTAGTACAGGGTCATATTACGCCCTCGCCGAAGTTTGGTACAATGTGCGTTTGAAACGGTTTTTTGACAAAACCAGCAGCGCCAAGAACAAACAAAGAAGTGCTGGTGCGTAGGAAAGCAGGTACATCGCGGGATTGGCGATAACCCAGGTTTTGATCATCAACGTAAGGCCAATAATAAGTACACCGGAGCTGCCGGTAAGGGCGATGCGCAGCCCAAGCCCCGTTCGCTTGTAGCTTGCCGTCATTAGCATCGCGAAAGCATAGATCGGCAGAACCAGCGCGAATAATGGTAACGCCAGCTTTTGGTGTGCCTCTGCAGTATAGGCCGCGATGCTATATTTTCCACCATTTGCAATAATTTCTTCGGGGTTAAGCAGTTCAGATACGAAGTGTTCCACTGGTGTGGTGTTGCGATTTGTTGTTTCACCCAAAATGCCGCTTAGATCAAAAACGAACTGGTCAAACTCGATTGTGTTAAGGCTTTTTTCGATTGTGGAATATCGTTGCATAACGCCCTGATGCATAACCAACCGAAGCTCACCCTCATCTTGAAGCAGTAACGCCTGTTTGGCGGAATAGGTTACCGGATTGCCTGCGTCGCGTTGGTCATTTAAAAAAAGCCCCTCGATTTCGCCGGCCTTGCTGGAGTCCTTGATGTAAATAGTGACCCCAGAAGTTGGATGTATGAATTGCTTTTCACGCAACAGAGATCCAACAAAATCTTGCCGAACATCGGCGATGCGGTCGGCTAGTCGTGTCGTGGAACGGGGTTGAAGGACGAATAGCAACACCATCATTGCCAGCATCACGATCACACCAACTGCAACGGTAGCGCGGACAATTCGCGTGGGCGAGAGGCCAGAAGACACAATTACTACCATCTCGGATTCACCAAAAAGCCTGTTTACTGTGAACAGCGTGGAAACGAACACGGCGATTGGCAGTACGACTATCAGCACGTTGGGTAGAATTAACGTTGCGAATTCAAGGAAAATCACGCCGGAATGACCATTGTCGATGATGATCTCCATCAGCGGCAGCGTCTGGGCCAACCAGATGATACCCGTCAGGGCCAGCGCGAAAAAACCGAACGGTCCCAGTTGTGTAACAAACAAATATCGATCTAGTCGGTTCACGGATTCGCTCTACCCTTAAAGTTTGGCGCAGTTTACCTAATCCGGCCTATTTCGTAACCCCCAACTGGTCAAGGCGATGTTATCGCGATAGGACTGTAGGCAGCAAGATTCTGCCAGTTTTTAAGGAACATGAAATGACCACTCCTATCAGCATTAATTTTGTCGAATCCGATATCGACACCATCGCTACACTTACCGGTAAACTCACCGTGTTGGTCAGCCCTGACGGGAAGATTGATACGCTGGCACGCCGCGTGAACCGCTTGTCTAAAGGTGCAATCGCAAGGTTCGCCGAAAGCGATGCGTTTGCCAAGCTGGGCAATGGCGCAGGTGTTGCGCTGGCTTACCCAGCCGGAATGGACTGCGATGGCGTGTTGGTTGTGAAGCTTCCGAAGCGCCCCTCGGTTGCCGAGGCACGTAAGGCAGGCGCGGCTATGGCCGTTTATAAGGGCACGGGCGCGTTGACGGTTTTGGCGGCAAGCAACCCGAAGGCGGCAGATATTTCTTATGGTTTGGCACTGCGGGCTTATGCGTTTATTGCGCATAAAACGACCGAGACAGACGAAATTCAGGGTGCAACTATGATGGTCACCAACCCTGAAACCGTCGCTTCCGAGGCTGGCCCGATGGCTGCACTTGCCGAAGGCGTTTTCTTTACGCGCGATTTGGTTAACGAGCCGTCAAACATATTGACAACGAACGATTTCGCGGCCCGTTTGGCGGCAATGCAAGAGCTTGGGCTGGAAGTTGAAATCCTTGAAGAAGACGAACTGGCCAAACTGGGAATGCGTACACTTCTGGCCGTAGGGCAGGGGTCTACCAGCCCCTCCAAGGTCGTCGTGATGCGCTGGAACGGCGGCGGCGACGAGGCTCCGTTCGCGCTGGTTGGCAAAGGTGTCGTGTTCGATACCGGTGGTATTTCTATCAAGCCGTCGGCTGGTATGGAAGACATGACAATGGACATGGGTGGCGCGGGCGTCGTTTCCGGTGTCATGCGTGCACTGGCACTGCGCGGCGCGAAAGCGAATGTGGTTGGCGTTGTCGGGTTGGTTGAAAACATGCCAGACGGTGACGCAATGCGGCCGGGCGATGTAGTGCGCTCCATGAAGGGTGACACGATCGAGATTAACAATACCGATGCCGAGGGACGCTTGGTTTTGGCTGACATCCTTTGGTACACGCAGGAACGGTTTGAGCCGGTTGGAATGATCGACCTTGCGACTCTGACAGGCGCGATTATCATTGGTCTTGGACATGATAAGGCGGGCGTATTTTCCAATAACGACGCACTGTGCACGGATTTCTTGAAAGCAGCGGAATCGGAAAACGAGGGCGCTTGGCGGATGCCGCTATCCCCTGCCTATGACGAACTGTTAAAATCGCGCACTGCGGATATGAAGAATTCCTGTGGTCGTCCTGCTGGTGCCTCGACAGCCGCACAATTTCTGCAACGTTTCGTAAAAGCTGACACGCCGTGGATCCATCTGGATATTGCCGGTGTGGCTTTGTTGGCTGGCAACAGTGAGCTGTCACCAAAGGGCGCAACGGGTTGGGGTGTTCGTGCACTCGACCGTCTTATCCGCGATAAGTTCGAGGGCTGAACTTGGCTGAAGTCCTCTTTTATCACCTGACCCAAACGCCGCTTGAACGCACTTTACCAGAGCTTCTGGAAAAGTCGTTGCAACGTGGCTGGCGGGTGTTGGTAAAGGGGGGCAACGCCGATCGTCTGGCGTTTCTGGATGAGAAGTTATGGACCTACCGCGACGACTCTTTCCTGCCACACGGTGCGTCGGGGGAGGGTGCGGAACACCAACCGGTTTACCTGACCATCGGGGACGAAGAACCAAATCAGGCGAACATACTGTTTCTGGTGGACGGCGCAGCTTATCCGTTTGAAAAAATGAACAGTTTCGACCGCGTGTGCGTGTTGTTTGACTGTAACGATGCAGATGCCGTGAGTGCTGCGCGTGAAGACTGGAAAGCAACTGCGGCAGCGAAACTTCCTGCCAAATACTGGGCACAAGAAGATGGCAGTTGGACGCAGAAGGCCGAAAATACGCCCTGATTACCTATGCAGAAACAGTTTATCGTCGATGATTTCAAAGCGTTCGAACAACCGAAGGTAAGTCATGCCAAGAAGCGAGACGCTCATCTGGCCCTCAGAAACAAGCACCCTTACATTCTTATCGACTATACCGGAAAACTCCAAAGTCTTGAGGGTGGTTCTTGCTGTGCGAACCTCGCCATTCGCGGTGTCTGCCGTGCCTCGATAGATCAGGGTTTCAAGCGCAATACCAACCTTTTGCGCATCTTGTGAACTTAAGAAAATTTCACTGGCCCCCGTATCAATCACAAACTCAATGCGGACATTGTTGACCAGAATGTCAGCGTAAAAGTGACCGTCTCTGGCGCGCGAAATGCTTATGGTGTCATCCGAAACCATCACGCCTTGGGAAGGGAATAACTGACTTTGAAGTTGTTCTTTGAAGCCATAGATGATGACAGCCGCAAGAAAGATCAGCACCCAGATCAACGCCTGTTGAACCATCGTGCCCATACGCCCGCGATAAGACTTAAGGATGTATGATCCGATGACCAGACCGAAAATGGCCATGTAAACGAAATATGCGATGGTGCCGGGCAATCAGAGGCCAAACATGCCGTATTCGCGCAACCCGTCGAGTACGAACTGGACCGAAAGCGCAGCAAGGAACATACCCATCAAACGAGTCACAAGGTTGATGCCGGTATGGCCAAGGGCGCGTTCCATCAAACCGCTGGTCATGAAGGACACGAACAAGATTGCCAGAACGGCCAGCATCACTGCGTAGACGGTCAGTTGACCTGTCAAATCGCCGGAATTTTGCCCAACCAGCAAGATCATCGTGGTCATTGCGCCTGGTCCGGCAATCAATGGCATAGCGAGAGGGAAGACAGCGGGATCTGGTCCCTCATCCTCCTCGGCGGTTTTTTCGCGGCGTGGGGTGCGGCGTTCAAACAGCATATCGATCGCAGTAAGGAACAACAAAATGCCGCCGGATACGCGGAACGCGGGCATGCCGATGCCGATTTTGGAAAGCACGAATTCGCCACCGAACCCGAAAATTGCCAGAATCGCCGCGCCAGTCATCAGCGCTCGAAAGGCCACACCGCGACGTTGGCGGGCGGTCATGCCTGCTGTTAGCGTAACAAACAAAGGCGTCAGGCCGATGGGGTCGATGATCACAAACAGGGTCACGAATGCGGTGGTCGCAAGTTCCAGTTCCATCACCCACGAGCCTCCAATTTCTCTAGCGCATCCATCCACAGGGTCTCAGCACGCTCTAACCCATCCGTTACTTCGACGTGTTTCTTCTGCCACATGCTGATTGCGGCGGCCTCACCGTCATAAAATCCGGGTTCGGCCATCTTCAGATCCAGCTTGTCGCGCATCCCTTGCAACGTTGTCACACGTTCCTCGCAACTGGCAACCTCTTCGCGCAGCTTTTCCTTGGAAACCTTCTTGGGCTTCTTACCCTTCTGTTTCTTCTTTTCAGACTTCGGCAACCCACCGCGTTCGGACAACAGCATCTTGCGATAAGCACCCATATCCTCGGTATACGGGGTCACATTGCCGCCTTTCACCAACCATAAACGATCGGCCACCAATTCAACCAAAGACTGGTCGTGACTTACCAAAATCACGGCGCCCGTGTATTCGGTCAACGCCGCCACCAAAGCTTCGCGGGATTGGATATCAAGGTGGTTTGTCGGCTCATCGAGGATAATCATATGCGGCGCATCAATCGTCGCGATAAGCAGCGACAAACGCGCCTTCTGCCCACCGGACAAGTTGCCCACTTTGGTATCCACGATATCCGCACTCATGCCACCGGCAGCCAGACGCGAACGAATACGCCCAGCTAATTCCTTGGGCCGTAGACGGTGGATGTGCTGAATCGGTGTCTCGTCCAGATCAAGCTCGTCCACTTGATGCTGCGCAAAGAAACCAACTCGAAGTTTAGAGGATGCGTATTTGCTTCCCGACATAACCGTCAGCCGGTCCGCTAACAACTTCGCAAACGTCGATTTGCCCTGCCCATTGGCCCCAAGCAACGCGATGCGGTCGTCTTGGTCAATCCGCAGGTCCAGATTACGCAAAATTACCTTGTCATCATAGCCAACACTGGCGTTTTCAAGGCGAATAATCGGTGGGCTAAGCTCTTCGGGTTCAGGGAAATTGAACGGCGTGACATGATCGCCAACAATCGGCGCGAGCGTCCCCATCCGTGCCAACGCCTTGATCCGGCTTTGCGCCTGTTTCGCCTTGCTTGCCTGCGCGCGGAAACGATTGATATAGGATTCCATATGCTCGCGCTGTGCATCTTGCTTTTTCTTCTGCGCGACCAACTGTTCCAGCTTTGCGCGACGGGTGTTTTCGAACGTGTCGTAATTACCCGTGTATAGCGTCAACTTTTGTTGATCCAAATGCAGAATTTGCGTGACCGAGCGGTTCAACAACGCCTTGTCATGGCTAATAATCAACACTGTGTGCGGATAGCGCGTCAGATATTGCTCCAACCAAATCGACCCTTCGAGGTCAAGATAGTTTGTTGGCTCGTCGAGCAGCAAGAAATCAGGTTGCGAGAACAGCACCGCCGCCAAAGCCACTCGCATTCGCCAACCACCGGAAAAGTCCGAGCACGGCTGTTGCTGCGCATCATTATCAAAGCCCAAACCATGCAGAATGCTGGCCGCGCGGGCCTCGGCCGAATGGGCTTCGATGTCCGCAAGACGCATATAGATGTCAGAAATGCGGGTAGGGTCAGTAGCAGTCTCGGCTTCAGCCAACAGATCAGTGCGTTCAACATCCGCCGCTAGAACCACGGAAATTAGGCTCTCCGGTCCCGAGGGAACCTCCTGCGCAATGCCACCAATACGGGCGCCACGGGGTATTTCAATCTCGCCCTCGTCCAGCACCCACTCGCCGCGGATCAGCTTGAACAAGGTGGTTTTACCCGCGCCATTACGCCCGACAATGCCGACCTTATGGCCAGAGGGAATCGTGACGGTCGAACTGTCGATCAGTTTGCGACCCTCAAGGGTGAATGATATGTTTTTTATAGCTAGCATGGGCGGCTATGTCGCCGTTCTGCGCGCCCAAGTCAATGGCTTAGGAATTAGGGGCTTCACAGGGCTGCTACCCCATGTTAGTTGCGCGCCAGATACATAAAGGGGCCGCGATTGGCCCAACATTCCAAAGGACCTTTATCATGGCTATCCAACGCACATTCTCCATCATCAAACCAGACGCAACTAAACGCAACCTAACAGGCGCAATTGCTGCTAAATTCGAAGCAGCCGGCCTACGCATCGTTGCGTCCAAGCGCATCCAGATGACACTGGCACAGGCTGAAACATTCTACGGTGTACACTCCGAACGTCCGTTCTTCGGCGAACTTTGCGAATTCATGATCTCCGAGCCTATCGTGGTTCAGGTTCTTGAAGGCGAAGATGCAATCGCGAAAAACCGCGAAGTTATGGGCGCAACAAACCCAGCCGACGCTGACGAGGGCACAATTCGTAAGGAATTCGCGCTGTCGATTGGCGAAAATTCAGTACACGGTTCCGACGCTCCAGAAACAGCTGCCGAAGAAATCGCATTCTTCTTCTCCGGTCTTGAACTCGTTGGCTAATCCGGCGATCTAACGCCAAGCCTATCAAGGGCCGCTTCGATATCGGAGCGGCCCTTTTTCTTTGCGCCAAGCGTATCGGCAACAAGTCGGTCGAATTTTTTGCGTAATTTTACCTTCTCGGCACCCTGACAATCATTCCAAAGTCGTCCCTGCAATCCCATCACCAGCGCATAATACCCAATGAAATGTGGGCGGACGCCATTTTTCAAAACCAGCCGATACCCTTCATCCGCTCCTAGTTCTCGCAGTTGTTCTGCCGTTGTCACACCAACCCGCGAAAACATGGCCTCGACCGCTGGACCAAGGTTTCGAATAGATGAAACCGGATCAGACACTCGCACGTTCGACAGCTGCATCGAATGTCGCCTTCGCCGCCAACCATTCTTCGCCGTCTGGATATGTTAACAACGCCTTAACCATCTGCGAAGAGAAATCCTCGCTTGCCTCGCGCGGTAACAGGGAAGGGAGGTTGTCGATTGCCGTCAGCTCCATTTCCTCGCGAATACCGTTTTGTCCGAGCGATACGAACGGCACATCCCAACCGGTCGGCGCGTCATATATCGGCAACGGGTTAAAATCGCTGAACGGGTCACAGGACACATCCGAGATCATCTGGATGAAATTCATCGGATTGGAAATGTCCTCTTGGGAAAGCAGTTGCAATCCAGGCCCTGTCATTAATACACAGTTAACCAACAAATCATGCGCCATTAGTGCGGCACGATCCAGGTCTCGGGTTTCGTCCATGTCCCACTCGGTCACTTCAAACCCTGCCAGTTTCAACGCTTCCGTCGCCCCCGTGCCAGAACGCCCCTTGGCCCCAATCACGACACCACGGCGAGGCTTTATGCAATCCGCAGAAAGCCTCCGCAAAATACTTTCAACTTCTTCACGCGATTCAAAACTGCTAACGCCACTCTCCGGCCCATCAACACCATTCCAACGCGCCAACAATCGCCAAGCAGCCAACGCCGCCCCCATCCAGCCGGCCCAATATCCAAAGGCGGCAACACGTCTTCTTTCTTTCACCAAATACTCAATATCGTAAAGCTGTCCGCCCCCCCGACGAAAACGGGAAATTTCCTGCTCCCAGCCAGTTTGATTTTTATAGATATGCGCGAAATGTATGAATGGAACCCCAAGCTCAGCGGGTTCCTCGGGCAGTTCTTTCAACCCCAATATCGTCGCATCACTTGCATTCAACCATGTGCCAGCATCAACCAGTTCACAGCCAGCGGCCTCATATTCGGCATCCGTGAAAATCCGCTTATCACTACGCTCAACCGAAATCTCAAACCCTGCCTCAAGCAAAGTCTTCGCATCATTCGGAGTTACAGGCGTGCGCCGCTCGGTTTCACGGGCTTCGTCTCGGAGGATAAAATTCATGGCGTGTCCTTAGGAAAACAGCGCGACCTTGGTGTCGTCGTTGCCCGCAAACTTACGCAAGACCATAGGGTAGAGTCTATGCTCCATCGGCAATAATCTCGCTGCCAGATTGTCGGGTGTATCATCAGCATGCACAGGGATCACGGCTTGCCCCAATATCGGCCCGCCGTCCAGCTCCGCCGTAACACGGTGCACCGTGCACCCGTGCACGGCCATTCCAGCATCTAATGCTCGTTGATGCGTGTGCAATCCTGTGAATAGCGGCAGGATCGAGGGGTGAATGTTCAACATCTTCCCTTCCCACTTCGCCGTGAATTCCGGTGTCAGAATACGCATGAAACCCGCTAGACATATAATGTCAGGGTTTGCAGCCAGCAGTGCTGCATGCAGTTCCGCCTCGAAAGCCTCGCGATTTCCCTTAAAGGGACGGTGGTCAACTACCACCGTCGGAATGCCCATGTCAGCGGCCTTAGCCAGCCCACCAGCATTCGGATTATTCGAGAGCACCAACACAGGTTCCGCCGGATGCCCTGCATCCATATCCTGCGTCAGCGCCACCATGTTGGAGCCGCCACCTGAAATCAGTATGGCGACCCGTTTCTTCATACCAGCGTTCCCGCATACGTAACACTATCGCTCTTCACGACTGTACCAAGCGTAAATACCGTCTCGCCGTTTTCCTCGAATATCGTTTGCAAAGCCTCGGCGCGGTCCGGTGAAACGATGGCGATCATACCAATACCGCAGTTGAAAGTTTTCAGCAGCTCAGATTGCGCCATACCGGCTTGATCGACCAGCCACTTGATGACAGGCGGCAAGTTCCATGCGGTTAGGTCAATGTCAGCACCAAGCCCCTCGGGCAAAGCGCGCGGCAGGTTTTCAGTCAAACCGCCACCGGTGATATGGGCCAACGCATGCAAACCGCCTGCGCGGTAAGCTGCCAATCCAGAACGGACGTAAAGTTTGGTCGGGGCTAACAAAGCCTCGCCCAGCGACCCGTCACCAAACGGTGAAGGCGCATCCCAGCCAAGGCCGGAGTTTTCGACAATCTTGCGAACCAGCGAATACCCGTTTGAATGCACGCCACTCGACGCCAAGCCCAATAGAACGTCACCTTCGGCCACGCCATCCGGCAACATCGCCCCGCGCTCCATCGCGCCAACCGAGAAACCCGCGAGGTCAAAATCGCCCTTCGCATACATTCCCGGCATCTCGGCGGTTTCACCACCAACCAATGCGGAATTCGACAGCCGACAACCTTCGGCGATCCCCTCGACCACAGTAGCGGCTTCGTTAATATCCAGTTTACCCGTCGCGAAATAATCAAGGAAGAACAGCGGTTCCGCACCCTGACACACAAGGTCGTTCACGCACATTGCCACCAGATCGATACCAACGGTGGAAAGAATGCCCGTATCAATTGCTATCCGCAGCTTGGTACCAACACCGTCGGTGGCCGCAACCAGAATTGGGTCTTTATAACCCGCAGCCTTCAGGTCGAACATCGCGCCAAAACCACCCAAGCCATCCATAACACCGGAACGTTTGGTGCTGGCAGCGGCAGGTTTAATACGCTCCACCAGTGCATTACCTGCATCAATATCAACGCCAGCGTCGGCATAGGTTAGGCCATTGGGACGATCGGACATTTCAGGCTCCTGCGATGTGAAGATTTGCGCCTGCTTTACCCTAGCAATAAACAAAAGGGAACCCACTTGACCCTCCAAAAACATCCGCGTATTGAGTGCCGCAGGCGGGCCTGTAGCTCAGTTGGTTAGAGCAGAGCGCTCATAACGCTTTTGTCGTAGGTTCAAGTCCTACCGGGCCTACCAAAATTAGTTGAAAAACTTCCTTATAAACCCTTTTTGGTTGTGCCATGATGTCTTGGGCAATAAGGTTTCAAAATTATTTGAGCAAAAAGAGATGAATTTCCAATGAGCTACGATTATCTAAACAAGAATATTTACGTGTCTGCAATCTACGCCTACAGAAACAGTTTACCGACCGCCTTAACATTCGCCTTTATTTTACTTGTTTTGGAGGTTGTAACCCCAGTTTTTGGGTTAAAGTCATCAATGACTTTCGTTGGCGAAATGTTTTTGGAAATTGGAATGGCATTTGCCATTCACACTTTTATTTTAACTGGCGTATCAAATTCATGGAAAGACTTAATATTGGTTAAGAACGAAGCCTATAGCTACAAACCCTTTATGTGGAAAAGTTTTGCTTTTTTGGCGATTTTTTTGGGGGTGATGGCAATAATTGGGGTGCTAACTTTTCTGCTAGGACCATTATTGGTTGGCGAAAAAAAAGAACTTTATGCGGGTATATTTCTCATCCTATTCCTGATTTTGGGGTTGCCTCTAATCGGCATATTATTTGCGGTTTATGGAACAATACTTCCAGCGACGGTCGCGGAAGTAGATTCATCGTTTCCAGCGGCCTTTCGTCGAAGTAGGGGTTTGTTCTGGTTCACATTTGGCCGCTTGGTATACGGTCCTACTTTGTTTACATTTGTTTTCCTACTAGTTGGAGTTGGACTTAGTGTGATTGACGTACCGGTGGATGTTTACACCGAAAGCGGGGCTTTTACTGCAATGGGTGCAATTGTATCATTTATCTTGTATGCACTGCGTATGTTTACGCTGGCGTTAACAGCGACAGTTCTATGCAAAACATACTTTAAGAGCGTAGAGTTTTCCGAGCAATCCACCTAACCCAACGCCGAAATCATAACCCTTCGGTCAAAGCTGACGCTTTTGATCAGGGCGAAAGCCTCTTGCCCTTCTACCAACCTCAATTCATCAACCGCTTGCCTTGTGATGCGGGCGCGTAGGGTTTGGGTGCCCACGGCGAACAAAATCTCGGCGAAGGCGGTTTTGTCTTCGGCTTTTATCTCGGATATTGTCGCGGTGATGGCGTTGCGGATGCTGATGCCCTCGGGGCGGTTGATGGCTATGGCTACGTCGCGGGCGCGGATGCGTAGGCGGATGCGATCGCCGATTTTTAACGAGGCGACCATGGGCATGCGCAGCACCTCGCCCTCGAAATCGAGCGTGGTGATTTGGAAATTCGCGTCTTGCGCGACGACGGTTGCCTGCAAAAATGTGCCAGCCTCGAACTTTCCGGTGAAGTCGTGCATTTCTTGGGTGTCAAAAATCTCGGGGATGGGACCACGGGCACTGACGTAACCGTCTGGCGACAGCAGGATGACCTCGTCGGCGAGGCGGGCGACCTCGTCTATCGCGTGGCTGAC
>JAGLUD010000026.1 GCA_023134935.1 Paracoccaceae bacterium
CCAGAACGCGGTGTCGAGCTGGCGAATGACCTGCAACGGATGGTCGAAAATTACGGTGGCAACACGATTGCGGCCTGTTTCGTGGAACCTGTTGCCGGTTCCACAGGCATTCTCGCCCCGCCCAAAGGGTATCTGGAACGCCTGCGCCAAATCTGCGACGAAAACGGTATTCTGTTGGTCTTTGACGAGGTTATCACGGGGTTTGGTCGACTTGGTGACAAGTTCGCGGCGGATGTGTTTGGGGTTACACCGGACATCATGACGATGGCCAAGGCGCTAACCAACGGCTCCATTCCGATGGGGGCAGTGGGCGTGACAGACCGTGTGTATGACGTAATCTCCGATCAATCCGCACCGGGGGCTATCGAGTTTTTCCATGGGTATACCTATTCTGGGCATCCGGCCGCTTGTGCGGCAGGGCTGGCAACAATGGCAATATTCGAGGAGGAAGGGTTGTTCGAGCGCGCCGCGGAAATGACACCGTACTTCCTCGACGCGGTGTATTCGCTGAAAGATCATCCGCTAGTGAAAGACATTCGTGGCATAGGTATGATGGCCGGAGTGGAGCTGCATTCAAACGACAAACCCGGTCAGCGTGGGGGCAGGGTGCAGAGCGATCTGTTCTGGAACGGAATGCATGTGAAGTTCACCGGAGACACGGGCATTCTTGCGCCGATGTTTGTTGCGGAAAAATCACATATCGATGAAATGATTGATAAGCTGACGAAGACGCTGGACGAACTTACGGTCTAATTTGGAATGTCGGAGCGCATTGCGCTCCGACAATTATTTATACGTCGATCTCGATTGCATCGCCGGACGCAATGGCAAGCTCAACTGCAGCTGTCGCAGCGGCCAAATCCTGCAAGCCAACGCCTGTACCGTCGAACAACGTGATCTCGTCGTCCGAAGTCCGGCCCGCGTGCGTACCGTTAATAACAGCCCCGATTTCGTTGATCTGACCTTCCGTAATCAAGCCCTCGGCAATCGCATGCTGGCATTCACCGATAGTGATCGATTGCGCGATCTCGTCAGTGAACACGGTAGCTTTAGCAACCAGTGCGGATTCGACTTCTTGTTTGCCTTTGGTGTCCGTACCCATGCACGCGATATGCGTTCCGGGTTTCACCTGTGCGGCCATCAAAATCGGTGCAAAGCTGGATGTAATCGAAATGATAACATCTGCCTGTGCGCCTAGTTCATCCAGACTAACGGCTTCGAACGGTAGGTCCAATTCTTCGGCCACGTCTGCCAAACGCGATAGCATCTCAGGGTGGTAGTTCCAGCCGATAACCTTTTCGAAATTGCGCTGCTCAACAGCTGCACGCATCTGAAAGGCGGACTGGTGACCAGCGCCGATCATGCCCAGAACCTTGGAATCCTTGCGGGCAAGGTGCTGGATTGAAACCGAAGAGGCCGCTGCCGTACGAACAGCCGTCAGATAGTTGCCACCAACGATGGCTTTTACCTGACCTGTGTCGGCGTTGAACAGGAAGATCGAGGACTGGTGGTTTGTTAACCCCTTGGCCTCATTTCCCGGCCAGTAACCACCAGATTTCAGACCCAGCGATAGGCCAGCCTTATCAAACCCCGACTTGAAACCGTAAAGCGCGTCGGCATAGCCGATGTCTTCGCGGATCACTGGAAAGTTGTACGCATCGCCCCGCGACATCGCGCCGAAAACAGCCTCGACAGCGTTGTAGGATGTGGTGCGATCAATCAGGTTCGGGATTACTTTTTCAGGAACAATGATCATATCAGTATGCCTTACCACGTGCGGACACAGGCCAAAGTGTTTCAACTTTGCCGCCCCGAACACCGACATACCAGTCGTGAACATTACAGGTTGGATCGCAGTGACCAGGCACAAGGCGCAGCTTGTCGTTGATGCTTAGAACGCCGTCAGGGTCGGCGACAACGCCGTGTTCATCCGAACATTTGACGTATTCAACCGCATCGTTACGACCGTAAACAACAGGCAGACCACTATCGACGGATTGGGCTTTCAGGCCCGCGTCAACGATGGCTTTGTCGGCTTTGGAATGGCTCATCACCGAGGTCAGCAGGAACAACGAGTTTTCCCATTCGCCATCGTCAATCCGTTTGCCGTCTTTATCCAGAATACGGCCATAATCCGCATCCATGAACGCATAGGAACCACATTGCATTTCATTGAAAACGCCAGAGTTGCCTTCGAAGTAATAGGACCCCGTGCCAGCACCGCCAACGATGTCACATTCCAAACCCTGCGCTGTAAGCGCGGTCATGGCGTCGCGCACCATATCAATGGCAATGTCAACTTTGGCTTTACGATCCGCATACAAATCCATGTGCTGCATAGCACCCTGATAGGCTTGGATGCCTGCGAATTTCAGCCCCTCGGCGGAATCGATCAGCTTGGCGATGTTCACAACATCTTGGCTGGTGGTCACACCACAACGGCCCGCGCCTACGTCGATTTCCACCAGACATTCCAGTTCGGTGCCATGCTTGGCCGCAGCGGCCGCCAGATCAGCGACGTTCGCAGGATCATCCACACATACCAGAATACGCGCGCCCAGTTTAG
>JAGLUD010000260.1 GCA_023134935.1 Paracoccaceae bacterium
GTCCGCCAACGCTGTGGTTCCGGCTGTCATAAACCGATCCCGCAAACGTTGGCGGTGATTGACGAAATGCGGTTTTCCTGGAAGGGGACGTACAGCCGCAGTTTCGAAATTAGGTAACAATCCCGAAACCGGTGCTTCTGCAAAACAATTGTCGAACTTGCTACTCATGCCACCTTAATGGCATGAGATTGATTAACGTGAAGTTAATCTGTCCAAGTCGGGTGGAACTTATTCGCAGGCGACAGCGTAAATATCTCGCAACCATCCTCGGTCACACCAATCGAGTGCTCGAATTGCGCCGACAAAGACCGGTCCCGCGTCACCGCTGTCCAGTCATCTGCCAGAACTTTTGTATCAGGCCGCCCAAGGTTAACCATCGGCTCAATGGTAAAGAACATCCCCGGCTCCAACACCGGCCCCGTTCCCCAACGACCATAATGCAGCACATTGGGTGCGGAGTGAAACACACGCCCCAGCCCATGTCCGCAGAAATCCCGAACAACAGACATTCGCTGTTTTTCAACATACCGCTGAATCGCCGCGCCAATATCACCAAAGGTGTTACCGGGCTTCACCTGCTCAATCCCTTTGAACAACGATTCGTGCGTCACATCGATGAGGCGTTCCGACCGTCGCGCCAGCTTTCCAGCCTTATACATCCGGCTCGTATCACCGAACCAACCGTCCAGAATGCACGTCACATCGATATTCAGAATATCGCCATCCTTAACCCGCTTGTCCGACGGTATCCCGTGGCAAACCACATGGTTCAGCGAAATGCACGAGGCATGCTGATATCCACGATACCCAACAGTCGCCGAAGTCGCCCCGTTCACCTCGATATACTCGTGAATAAGCGTGTCCAGCTCCAGCGTCGAAACCCCGACTTTCACGTGATCGCCAATCATATCCAACGTACGCGCCGCCAACTGACAAGACGCACGCATACCGTCAAAATCGGACTGCTCGTGAAGTGTGATGCCGTCTTTAGTCAGACGCCCTTGAGTTTGACCTTTCATGGGTCAGACCTCCTGCTGAAAAGAATTAACCTCCATATAGGCGGCTCACTTATAAATTGGAAGTTCTTCCACAAGGTTAACGCCCAACGGGGTTGGTTCCGTCGCGAAACACAGCGCCTCGACACCCGCTTGGCGCGCCGCCACCATTTCCACCGCATATTCCGCGTCAATGTCTGCCGCCAACGCAAACCGTGTGCAATCATCCCGCTGCACCAGATACAACATAACGGCGCGATGCCCCTGCGCCACCATCGCCGACAATTCACGCAAATGCTTCGCACCACGTTTGGTCACAGAATCCGGAAACTCCGCCAAGCCAGCCTTCCGACTAAGCGTCACGCTTTTCACCTCAACATAACAATCCGGCAACCCGTCACCCTGCAGCAGGAAATCAATGCGACTGTTCTCACCGTACTTCACCTCGGCTCGTACATCAGAATACGCCGCCAACGGCTCAATCGCCCCTGCCCGCAACGCCTCCCCAACCACCTTGTTCGCCGCCGCCGTATCAACCACGACCATCGCCTTACCAACCTCCGCCAGCTTCCAGCTAAAGTTCAACTTGCGCTTGGGGTCGTCGTTCGGCTCCAGCCAAACCACCATCCCCTCGTCCTTCATTCCAAGCATCGAACCGGGGTTCGCCACATGCGCAGTCACCTCGCGCCCATCTTCAAGCTTTACGTCCGCAAGGAAGCGCTTGTATCGTCTAAGCAAAGTTGCGCGTATCAATTGTGTTTGAAAATCCATGCCGACCCTCGGTGAAAGACAAGGAACCTTAGATGCCAAACCC
>JAGLUD010000261.1 GCA_023134935.1 Paracoccaceae bacterium
TGTTCATATTCCTCAAGATTCCAACACCTAAAAAACCGGATGCAAGCGCACCAAAAGGCCGTTCCCGTATGGAGCTTTTGCGTGAACCCCAAATTCTGGTCGCCATGATCAGCGCAATGGTTGCGTATTCGTTAATGAATTTGGTGATGACCTCAACCCCGCTGGCCGTGGTTGGGTGTGGATTTGAAACCAATACTGCCGCTGATATTGTCAAATGGCACGTGCTGGCAATGTATGTTCCTGCGTTCTTTACGGGCCATTTGATCAACCGTTTCGGGACTGAACGCATCATCGCGCTCGGGTTGGTTATCCTTGCCTCGGCGGGTGCGGTGGCCCTTGCCGGCGTAGACCTAGGCAATTTCTACGTCGCACTAATACTGCTTGGTATTGGCTGGAACTTCGGATTTATCGGGGCCACAACCATGCTTACAAACGCCCATACCGAAGAGGAGCGTGGCCGTATTCAGGGTATGAACGACTTCGCCGTGTTCGGCATGGTAACCATAGCATCGCTAAGTTCCGGCGGTTTGATGAACTGTTCCGGTGGCACTGCGCAAGATGGATGGATGGCCGTTAATTTGGCGATGATCCCGTTCTTGATGCTAGCTGGCGGCGCGCTGATTTGGTTCGTGATACACGGCAAAAAACGCGTTTAAGCGTTACCAGCGTCCGGTTGAACTACGCCAAAGCAACGCTAACTTCTTCTGGAACTCGGACGTTTCTAACGGTTGACGCAACGAATTTTGCGGTTGCGCCTTAACCAATGTTAATGGAACCATAACTTGCCATCCAGCCAACAGCGCTGGCAATGCCGGTGCGGGAACCTGCGTTCGCAATTTGCGCGCAGATTGCACTTTCGATATCGCGTTAGAGGAAATCGCGCGGAGCGCATCGGATAGATTGTCCGGCACTTCACCACCCCCTACTGCGTTACGATCCAACGCACAATCAACAGGCACAGGATGCCGCCCGGCAGCGTATAACGCTGGCAATGCACGCCACAGGTTGGCAACGCCGACCCCGTATCCGAAATCAGCAATGCACGCCAAGTCCTTTGTGCCTAAGCACATCGCAGCCAACCGCATCAGATTACCGGACGTAGCATTAATATACGTATTAAATGCAGGCATTCCGGAATGCCCCTCGCGGTAGATGTCGAAGCGTCGTGCCTCGATCAGTTCAACGAATAGGGTTTGCGGCAAGCTGCACTTTGCAATCACCTCGGCCAACGGCCCAACGACCTCGTGGTGACGCACCTTGCCGTTGTAAATTTCGTTAATCGTATCAAGCCACCATTGAAGCCGCATCTCGGCGATCATTTCTTCATTGCTAGCCCATGGTGCGCGCGCCACTTCCAGATTGAACGCATAGAGCACCAGCAACCGCTCGCGTGCTTCGACAGGTGCTGCCATTACCGAAAGGTAACGATCAGGGTCACCGGCCTTAACCAGTTCAGCGCAAGCGTCAATGCTCATGCAACGGTTGCCCCTTCGCGGATCAGCTTCCAGTTAATCGCATCGATCAGCGCCTGAAAAGACGCGTCAACGATATTGGCCGAAACACCCACAGTCGACCACCGCCGCCCCTGCCCGTCTTCGCTGTCGATTAGAACGCGGGTCACGGCTTCGGTTCCGCCATTGGTTATACGAACCTTGAAGTCGACCAGTTTCATATCGTCGATCATTGCCTGATAGGGCCCCAGATCCTTGCCCAAAGCACGGGAAAGAGCGTTCACCGGACCCTGATCGCGGTCATCGTTTTCTGCGTGACTTTCAGAGGCGCTGATCACACGATTACCAGCAATATTGGCAACGACGACAGCTTCAGACACGGTTATCATCTTGTGCAACGCATTTTGACGGCGCTCGACCGTTACACGGTACCGCTCGATTTCGAAAAACTTCGGTAGTTGCCCCAGAACGTCGCGTGCCAGCAGCTCGAAACTGGCTTGAGCACTGTCATAAGCAAACCCGCGATCTTCACGTGCTTTCACCTCGTCAAGGATTTGCGAAAGCGCCGGATCGCCTTTGGCGACCTCAATCCCTGCCTCCGCCAAGCGCTTACGCAGGTTCGACTGCCCAGCCTGATTGGACATCGGCACCAGACGCTCATTTCCAACAGTTTCTGGCGGGATATGTTCGTAGGTCGTCGGGTCTTTCAGTATCGCACTGGCATGCAAGCCGGCCTTATGGACGAACGCGGACGCGCCGACGTAAGCCGCGCTGGCGTTTGGTACACGGTTTAAAATATCGTCGAGCATCCGTGACAGACGCGTCAGCCCCTCCAACTTTTCGGCCTTAACGCCGATGTCGTATTTGCTGGCGTAGGGTTCCTTCAACAGCAACGTCGGAATCAGGGTGACGAGGTTGGCATTGCCGCAGCGTTCGCCCAACCCATTCAGTGTACCTTGGATTTGCCGCGCACCTGCGTCGACTGCGGCGAGGGAATTCGCCACGGCGTGTTCGGTGTCGTTATGCGTATGTATGGCCACGTGGTCACCCGGAATGCCGGACGCGATCACGGCTTTGACGGCCTTGGTTATATCCTCGGGCAAGGCACCGCCGTTGGTATCGCAAAGGACGATCCATCGCGCGCCAGCCGTGTAAGCGGCCATGCAACATTCGAGCGTATAGTCGGGGTTGGACTTGAAGCCGTCGAAGAAATGTTCTGCATCGTAAAGCGCCTCTCGGCCCAGCGTTGCCAGATGCTCGAACGAGCCTTTGATGTTCGCGACATTCTCCTCAAGCGTAATTCCCAGCGCAGTGGTGACGTGGAAGTCATGGGATTTACCGACAAGACAAACCGCAGGTGTATTCGCGTTAATTACCGCCGCCAGCACATCGTCATTAGCAGCCGAGCGCCCTGCCCGTTTGGTCATCCCGAACGCCGCAAACGTCGCGGTGTTCAGCTTCGGCGCAGCCGCGAAAAAGTCGTTGTCGGTGGGGTTGGCACCGGGCCAGCCGCCCTCGACATAGTCAATACCAAGGTCATCGAGCGCCTTTGCGATGCGGGTTTTATCCTCAGCCGAAAAATCCACGCCGTGAGTTTGCTGGCCGTCACGAAGGGTTGTGTCGTAGAGGTAGAGGCGTTCTTTGGTCATAACACTGCTCCTTGAATGATCTTGCGAGCAAGATCATATGGCCGCCCCCGTTGGGGGGCGTGGGCGGCCATTTTGTTACGGTTGGGCTGGGTGGGGAAGGTCATTTTCGGGCCTCCAGTTTTGAGATGTCCAAATTACTTTGCAGCTTAGCAAGCCCCCCATTCACACCATCATCCGATCTAGTTGCTTGTAACTCGATTCCTGCGGCTAGTGCAGACATTTTCAATGCATCTGCTTCGCCCCATTCAGAATTACGACGGAGGCCTAACCAAACATGTACCAAATTTACCGCAACTACCCGTGTGTCATCAGAAATTGCCCCCCAGCCCTGCACTCCAACCGTCGGCATATAGTCGCTGCCCTCTTCAAGCACATGTCCATCAGGGGTGATATATTTGTAAGGCGTTGCCCAATCGCTTTTGCTCATTTCGTTTAGGTCGAACCCAAGTAACTGTGCCGACGCGGTAAGTCCGGCACGATCATCTTCTCCATACAATTCATTTAAACGTTGTAGTGCTTTAGATGTATTCAAATCATCGGCCAACGCCTCCACAACCTTTTTGTCCGAAGCACCCAAGTTTGCCCTGTCCGCAATTTGAACCCAAGAACGCAAGGTTGCCGTAGCCTCTTTCACCCGCTTCTCCGTCCAGTCCATCGGCGAGCGGTAATGCGTCGACATTATCACAAACCGGATAACCTCGCCCGGAATACCCTTGTCCAACAAGTCCTTAACTGTAAAGAAATTCCCCAAGCTCTTAGACATCTTCTTGCCCTCGACCTGTATCATCTCGTTATGCATCCAGACGTTCGCAAACCCACCGTCAGGATTGGCACAGCAGCTTTGCGCAATCTCGTTTTCATGGTGCGGGAATTGCAAATCCAGACCACCGCCGTGAATGTCAAACGTCGCCCCCAACAGGTCCAGCGACATGGCGGAGCATTCTATATGCCATCCCGGGCGACCACGGCCCCACGGCGACTCCCAGCCCGGCAGGTCGTCTGTCGAGGGTTTCCACAAAACAAAATCCATCGGGTCGCGCTTGTAATCCTCAACCTCAACCCGCTCGCCCGCGCGCATGTCTGCCAGCTTGCGGCCAGACAAAGCGCCGTAAGCTTCGTACGAGTTCACATCGAACAGCACGTGTCCTTCGGAGGCATAAGCGTGCCCCTTCTCGATCAATGCTTCGATCATGACAACCATCTGGCCGATGTATTCGGTTGCACGTGGTTCATCCGTTGGGCGCAGTGTTCCGAGCGCCTCCATATCCTCGTGATACCATGCAATCGTCTGGTCAGTCAGTTCGCGAATGATAGCTTTCAGATCACGGTCATCCCCTTTGGCTTTCATCTCGGCGGCACGCGCGTTGATCTTGTCATCCACGTCGGTGAAGTTCCGCACATAGCGGACCGCGTAATGGCCATAGACATGGCGCAGCAACCGGAACAGCGTGTCAAACACAACCACAGGCCGCGCGTTGCCAATGTGGGCGCGGTCATAGACCGTCGGGCCGCAGACATACATCCGCACGTTGGCAGGGTCGATCGGCACAAAATTCTCTTTCGTGCGGGTCTTGGTGTTGTACAGTTTGATGTCAGTCATAGCTCGTTCCCAGTCGCAAAAATCCCTGCGGCGGGCCTAGCATTTTGAGATCAGATTGAAAACAGAAAGACGCGCCGCGGACGATATGTCAGCAGATAATACAAATTTCGATAATGCACATTGCGTTTTTCATAGACGTTTTATGGCAGGTCATTGCATCCGGATCAAGCCCCTAGCTGCGCCGAACCAACCGCCCGACCTTTTTCACCCTCGGTATCCACCACAAAAACATGCCGGTAAGCGAGAAGAATACCAACGAAAAACTGGTGATATCCGCAATCCATGTCCCGAAGCGACTGCTTAGCCAACCACGGGTATGCAGGGTTTTGAAAATCGAGCCCCAGTACATTTTGCTATGCAAAAGCGTGCCGTCGGGGGTGTATGTTTCCCGCGTGAATCCGTATTTGACGAAATAATGCCCCGTCGCGCGACTGACGATCACCCGCCCGGATGGCAGGTCCATAATATAACTTGGGCGCTTGTGGTAGGCTTTGCTCGCGAACTTGGAGACCTCCTCGCCCAGCCAAATCGTTTCAGCTAAATCGAGCGCGGATACCCTCGTGACCTCAACACTATTTGGCCAGTCGGCGAACAGGAGTTCATCGTAGCTAGTGGGTTCGATAAGCTTTAAGATAGCTTTGGCATGATTCAGGTAAAACCCCGTACGACCAATCATTAACACCCACGGCAACACAAATATCGCCAGCCATGCGTGCGATGCCCGCAAAACTTTCAGTGTTTTCGCGCGTGTTTGTTGTTTCATGCCACCCTCAAATTCAATTGCCTGCCCCGCCATATCACTTGGTGGCTGTCAAAAGGATGACACCAGTTTCCGTTTCTAATCGCGTCACATTTTTGCACTCTGATTTGGTCGTTGATTTAACGCTTCCCCCTCTTGACCTCGGCCGAGCACTTGCGTAAATGACGGCCTTCTACTGGGGAATAGGTTAACGGTAGACCCGCAGACTCTGACTCTGTTAGTCCAGGTTCGAATCCTGGTTCCCCAGCCAATACGCTCTAAGTCTCTGACATATCAGCTGTATTAATCGCCTAGATGCCCCTTATGCCCCATTTAGTGCCCCGCTGGCAGGTCGTTACCACTTCATATGGTCGTTACCCGTCTAAAGGCTGTTACGTGCCTCCTGAGTCCACTCTAACGATATGGGTTCGGGGTATTGAATGGAGGTGCTGCTGTGGTCCCCTCTAATAGGTATAAGTAATGGATATTAAAGGAGGAAGAGGGAGCGGAATTTCTCCCCGTAGAGCATTATACCCAAGAGAAGAAGAGGTTAGCTAACAGCCCCGAACCGTTCTTCATGGCTAGATAACCGCCGAAGATACCCCTCAGACCGTGGCGATTGCTGCCAACGGATAAAGTCCTGGACAACGTAATCCCTATCATCGGCAAACTCATCAAGCCCGATACCGTTGCTGGACACCGCTAACGGTTAGAATTTGGGCTACTGATAGACTATCAAGTGATATCCCGTTAGCATCAAGTATCAAAGGTAATGGAGAGTGGCATAATGAGATCAGGCATATATTTAGCGGCATTAGTTTTTGCAGCATCTGCTGTAAACGCTGAAGAAACCCAAACGGCTGAGGTTGAACAGTCGATTAGTGAAATATCTGCACTGTATAGTTCACTTGAGGGGAAAACTATTACGATGAGAGGTGCAATTGGTACGTTTATTAGTGATACGCTTCTTTTTAAGAATGATATGGGGCAATTTACCGTACAATTTGATGCTGGCCGTTCCGCTAGGAAAAGAACAGAAGGCTGCGAATTAGAGTGGTTTGGATGGCAAAATAGTAGCTGTTTGTTCGAAGTAGACGCCGAAATTGCTTTCGATAGTGAATATTCATTTTCTAATGGGCGTGAAGTAAAATTGATAATCTACGAGGTTCGTGACTATTAAGTTTGCTTCACTTCTTCTTAAATCCAGCTAGCTTTGCAATTAGGAAAACATAGGCAGTTGTAACCGCAAACGTTGGTACGGCAATCGTCTGCCCAACAAATGGAATGACGTTAACTCCAATTCCAACCAAGCCTCCCGCTGCCAAAGCCGTTTTAAGATCGGGATCTACCTTTTCCCAAACTATACCTGCACGTTCGGCAGCGACTTTTAAATCTTCCACATCAATTTTACCGTCACCATTCAGGTCACCTATATTTCGACCAATGGCGCTCGCGGTACTGACCGCCTCTAACGTCTTAACTTTTAGTAGCGAAGCAGTTTCTCCATCAACCACAGCACCAGTTTTTTTAACCGCCTTAGCATAAACGCGGTCTACCGTCCTGTTGATGTTACCTGTTATTCCTTTAAGATTTGATAGCATTAACATATCCAAATACGAGTAAGTAAAGCGCAACATTAGCACAACATTTGTCGAAGTTCATCAGGAAATGTAAGAAGGGATACATCAAACAGATTCGGCGTATCATGACCAAAGAACTTAACCCCTGGCATTCCCGCCCCATAGACGTCCATCGCTGGTCCGAGCACCCAGAAGTGGGCGCGATAGTAGATAATTTATGGACCGAGCACTTTTCGCATTACGGTGCAGAAGATAGCCGGACAGGTCCTAAGCCAAAGACGACCTTCAGGAACCAACTTCGGGTGGTTATCCTCGATCTATACGTCGCCTGGCATGACGACCCCACGCTTTGCATCGGTGTTCCGATGTCAGCGAACGGCTGGAACACCAACTCTCGCTATAACGCCATCCATTTGTCGAAAGCCATTATACTGATTGTCCAGCACCTGCATAAAGTGGGGTTAATTGACCTAGCTGCAGGTAGTTATTCCGGTCCGTACGCTAAGGGAAACCGAAACACCCGAATAAGAGCCACCGAACAACTCCAGGAGATATTCCAGGGCGCAGGGTTTGGGCGTGACGATGTTGGTAAGGTCGGCAACCAAGAATGCATCATCCTAAAACAGGGTGACGAGGCCGGAGACGGCTCGAAGCAGCAAGAATACGAAGACACCGAACTGACAAACCAGATGCGACATGATCTCCAAGCCTATAACGCCCTTCTTTCTAGTGCTTTCATTGACATCCCCTCACTCGAAGGACCGTATATCGATGTCCCGATCACTAAGGGGCCTGAAACGGGTGGAACGAAGCATCAGCCGATAGATCAGGGCCATAAGTTCGTTCGTCGGATATTTAGTCGAGGCGACTGGGGGTTAAACGGTCGCTTCTACGGTGGTTGGTGGCAACAGATCGGGTCAGATTTACGGTCTCAGATATTTATTAATGACAAACCGACGGTAGAGGTGGATTTTAAGGGGCTGCATGTCGCTATACTTAGCCTCGAGAACGGAGTGGCACTGGAGGGTGATCCCTACGAACTTCCCGAGGGCACAATTCCCGGAGTACCCGCTGTAATGCAACGCTCGCTGATCAAACAGCTAATCCTTATCGCGATTAACGCGGGGAACAAGGAGTCGGCTTACCGATCATTCCGAGATGGTTTCCCTACGGGTCACATCGCTAAATCGATGAAAAACGCCACACTGCATGGGCTCATCAGTGCTTTCGTCGCAAAGCACCCCCAACTCGAA
>JAGLUD010000262.1 GCA_023134935.1 Paracoccaceae bacterium
AAAAACGAATTGCCACGCCCTTATGTGGCGCGGCTTGCTGTGGAAAAGGCGCAGGCGATTGAATCCGATGATTTGATTTTGTCCGCGGATACCGTTGTGGCCGTTGGCCGCCGGATTCTCGGCAAACCCAAGGACGTCGCGCTGGCTGCGCAATTCCTGATGCTTTTGTCAGGGCGACGCCACCGTGTGATTACGGGTGTGGCCCTTCGGCTTGGCGATAAAGTCTGGTCCAAGCAGGTCGAAACCGTGGTGAAATTCAAACGTCTGTCTGATGTGGAATTATCCGCTTACCTGCGCTCGAATGAGTGGCAGGGCAAGGCCGGTGGATATGCCATCCAAGGAATCGGTGGGGCATTTATTCCCGCCATTAACGGATCGTACACCAATGTGGTGGGCCTGCCGTTAACCGAAACTGCGAACATGTTGATCGGGGCAGGATATCCCGTGTCATTTGAAGGAGTACCCGCATGAAAGGTTCGTTAGCAGTATTCGATAACGACATGGCCGCATTATTAGTTGACGGAAAGTTAACGGATTTGTTGGTCGACCCGCCGCAAGACGATCCTATTCCGCGTCCAGAAGCTATTTATCGGGGCATTCTTGAACGACCCCTTAAAGGTATGCATGGCGCGATTTTGCGCCTTCCAGACGGGCAGCGTGCGTTTTTGAAAGACGCCAAGGGCATGTCGCCCGGTACTGCGATTGTCGTGCAGGTGGCAACCTTTGCGGACGACGGCAAAGCCTCGCCCGTTGCGCGTAAGCTGTTGTTCAAAAGCAGGTACGCCATTGTTACACCATCAAACCCCGGCATAAACATTGCGCGCAACATTCACGATGAAGACGAACGCAATCGTCTGCGTGAGATCGCGCACGGTGCGGTTGATGGCGGTGACGAGGGATTGATTCTACGCTCGGCTTGTAACGGGGCTGATAGCGAGACTATCACAGATGACATTCTTAACATGCTGGACATGTGCCGGACTGTGATCGCGGGAACTGAAGGTAAAGAGCCGGAACTACTGCTTGATGCGCCGACGGCGACTGTACGTGCATGGCGGGATTGGGATGAACCGGATCAGGTGGAAAATACCGAAGGGTCGTTCGAACATCACGGTATTTTGGATTATATCGATGCTGCGATGGGATCTAAGGTTAAGCTGGGCGAAACGGCTTGGATAAGTATCGAGCCGACGCGGGCGTTGATTGCGATTGATGTGAACACAGGCGGTGATTTTTCGCCGGCGGCGGGGTTGAAGACCAATCTGGCAGCGTCCAAAGAAATCTCGCGGCAATTGTTAATTCGCGGACTTGGCGGTCAAATCACGATTGATTTTGCACCTGTTAACAAAAAAGAACGTGCGAAAATCGAATCTGCTTTGAAGGCGGCGTTCCGGCGTGACGGGGTAGATACGATTATTGCGGGCTGGACGCCGCTGGGAAACTTGGAATTGCAGCGAAAACGCGAACGGTTCCCATTGAAAGAGGCGATGAAATGAGCTGCCCGATTTGCAAGAAATCGACGGACCCAAAGTACAAACCGTTCTGTTGCAAACGCTGTGCGGATGTTGATCTGGGCAAATGGTTAAACGAATCTTACACCATTCCGGCACCACTCGAGGACCTCACAGAAGAAGATGAATTCGCGCTGATGGCGGCTGCGCAAACCAAGCACTGATATTCGTTGGAAATTCCCGAAAATTGCTATGGACAGTCGTGAATATCTAACCTAAAACGCCCCCACCCAAGGCGATAAGCCTTACCCGTGCCCGGGTAGCTCAGGGGTAGAGCAGCGGATTGAAAATTCGCGTGTCGGTGGTTCAAATCCGCCCCCGGGCACCACTTATCCACAGTTGGATATTTCGACCGATTACCAACCGCCCATCGATAATCTGTCTGCGGTTTGTCATATATCAATGTTCGATTTTGTATATTAGATTACCGATAAAGTATTATTATTGGAGCGGATATGTCTCAACCAGTATTTCATACCGACGAAGTTACCAAAGTTTATAACACCGGTGATGTGCAAGTGTTTGCTTTGCGCGGTGTAAATTTGGACATTTACGCCAGCGAGATGACTGTCCTTCTTGGACCTTCCGGTAGCGGAAAATCCACACTTTTGAACATTTTGGGTGGTCTTGATGATGCGACCGAAGGGTCAGCTTTTTTCAAAGGTATGGAACTGACTGCCATGAGCGAACGTCAACTGACAACCTACAGGCGCGACCATGTCGGTTTTGTGTTTCAGTTTTATAACTTGGTGCCAAGTCTTACTGCACGAGAAAACGTTGCTTTAGTAACCGAAATTTCACCCGATCCTATGCTGCCCGAGGAGGCCTTGGCGATGGTAGGGCTCGAAAATCGTATAGATCATTTTCCTGCGGAACTATCCGGCGGGGAGCAGCAGCGTGTTGCCATCGCGCGTGCAATTGCCAAACGCCCAGAAGTTCTTCTTTGTGATGAACCCACGGGGGCACTTGATAGCAAGACGGGTGTCGTGGTGCTTGAGGCGCTGTCGCGGATCAATTCTGAATTGGGCACGTCTACTGTCGTGATTACGCATAACGCTGCGATTCAAAATATGGCACACCGCGTGATTTTCTTTGCGGACGGGCAAATTAGTGAAGTTAAGGTTAACAAAACCCGCCTATTGCCACACCAGATCGAGTGGTAAGGGATGCGTGTGCTCGATAAAAAGCTGTTTCGGGATTTCTGGCGATTATGGGCGCAATCCTTGGCGATTGCGCTGGTTCTTGCATGTGGCGTGATGATCTTGGTGATTGCTATCGGTGTTGAGCGTTCACTTTCCGAGACACAATCTACGTTCTATGAACGGAACCGCTTCGCCGATATTTTTGCGTCAGCCACACGTGCTCCGAACGACCTGAAACGCGAAATCGAACAAATTTCAGGTGTTAGCATTGTTGAAACCCGCATCGTTCAATATTCCATTCTCGATCTGGAGGGTTTGAGCGAGCCCGCCACCGCGCGTTTGGTTTCATTGCCGCCAATGGGCGAGCCGCTGTTGAATATCCCAAGCCTTACGACGGGGCGCATGCCTGATCCACAATCCTCGAACGAGGTGGTTGTTAACAGTACATTTGCGATTGCCAATAATTTCACCGTTGGCAGCAGTTTTCACGCAACCCTGAACGGGCAGAAGCGCTTGTTAACCATTTCAGGCACGGTTTTATCACCGGAGTTTATCTATCTTATCGGGCCGGGTGCCGTGATGCCGGACAACAGGCGTTTCGGTGTGGTCTGGATGGGATACGACGCGTTGGCTTCGGCCTTTGATCTTGGCGGAGCGTTTAATGATGTGTCTGTGCGGCTAACGCGTGATGCAAACGAACAGATGGTCATCGACGAGTTGGAAAAGTTGCTGGCACCTTACGGCGGCACCGGCCCTTATGATCGCAGCATGCAAACCTCGCATATGTTTTTGGATTCCGAGCTGAAACAGCTGAAGGCGATGGGTAAGGCGGTTCCACCGCTATTCTTTGTTATTTCTGCCTTTCTTGTGAACATGGTGTTGGGCCGACTAATCACGTTGGAACGTGAACAGATCGGGCTGTTCAAGGCCGTTGGCTATTCCAATGCGGCGATCAGTTGGCACTACGTCAAACTAGCGATGGGGATTGGATTATTTGGAGTGTTGGTCGGTTGGGCCGCGGGTATCTCTATCGCCTATTGGATGGCTGGGTATTACACCGTTTATTTCCAGTTCCCGTACCTGATTTATATCACCAGTCCCGACACCTATGCTATTTCAGCGATGGCGGGCATCGGCGCGGCTGTTCTTGGTGCAGCGCAATCGGTTATGAAAACCACTAAACTGTCACCGGCCGTGGCCATGTCGCCGCCAGCTCCGACGCGGTTCAAGCAAAATATATTTGACAAAATTGGTCATTTCATGGGCGCGCGCCAGCCGGTTATGATGATCATCCGCTCCATCACCCGTTGGCCGATGCGGGCTTCGTTAACGACGATCGGCATCGCGTTGTCTGTGGCTACGATGATTGCAACGTTGTTCATGTTTGATTCTATGGACATCATGATGGACTCAGCGTTTTTCCAAGCCAATCGCCAACAGGCCACCTTATCTTTAGCGCAACCGCAGTCGCGGGCGGTGTTGGCTGACGTGGAAAACCTGCCCGGTGTTTTACGCGCTGAAGGGATGCAAACGGTGGCAGTGCGCTTGACTAACAGGCACCTGACCAAAATTATTGGCGTCGAGGGGCGCGATCCCGGAATGGATCTTAGTCGTGTTCTGGATGCTGGCAATAACTCGGTTGTATTTCCGCAACAGGGCATCGTTCTGTCCGACCGTCTCGCTAATCAGTTGGATGCGCAAATCGGCGACACGTTGGATATGGAAGTTCTTCAAGGCCAACGTGGGCATTTTGAAGTTCCGGTGACTGGTGTAATCAGACAATACTTCGGAATCGGTGCCTATATGGACCTTAATTACCTCAGCGCGTTGTTGCAACTGCAACCACTTGTGAACTCGGTGAACATCTCGATTGATGAAAACGCCCTTAATGGGTTGTACGAGCAGGTCAAAGCCGCCCCGAACATCGCCGGAATCGTGCGCTGGGATCAAATTCGCCAAGGGTTTAACGATACGGTCGCCCAAAGCTCGGGGATTACGACTACGATTTATGCATTTATTGCCAGTCTGATCGTTGTCGGTGTGGTTTATAATTCCGCCCGCATATTACTGTCAGAGCGCGCGCGCGAGCTAGCGAGCTTGCGGATTCTGGGTTTCACCCAAAACGAGGTTTCCTTCATCCTGATGGGCGAATTGCTGTTCCTGACCATGGTGGCAATTCCGATTGGGTTCTTCTTTGGATACCTGATGGCGCTTGGAATCGTTGAGAGTTTCTCGAGCGATATGTTCACGTTACCTTTTTATATCTCGCGCGGGACTTATGGCTTTGCCGGTGTCGTCGCGTTCACTGCATCTGCTGCGTCAGCGTTATTGGTTCGCCGTCGCATTAACCGTCTCGACCTTGTCGCTGTCATGAAAACCCGGGAGTAAACTATGGCTATTTCCTTAAAGAAAATCGCACTTTGGACCGTTGGAGCCGCCGCTATTGGGGCGGGGCTGTACTATTCCTTTCTGGAACAGCCCGTTCCGGTTGATGTGGCGCAAATCACCGCCGGTCCGATGGAAGTTACTATTGATGCGGACGGTGTAACCCGTATTCGCAACGTGTTCGAAGTGTCGTCACCGGTTTCCGGCACGGCCCTTAGAAGCCCCGTAGAGGTGGGTGATACCGTGTCAGCCGGTGAAACCGTGGTGGCGATCATTGAACCCAGCCAGCCGGTGTTTCTAGACGCCCGTAGCCGCTTACAAGCCGAGGCAGCCGTTAAGGAAGCCGAGGCAGCCTTGCGATTGTCTGAACTGAACATCGCGGCTGCTGAGGCAAGTTACGAATACGCACGCGACCAGTATGATAGGGCTAAAATCTTGTCGGACAGTGGAACGTTGTCAGCGAATGCGCTGGACGAGGTTGAACTGTTGCTGGAACAGGCGCGTACCGCCCTCGTTTCGGCGCTATCCGAACGCACACTACGGCTAAGTTCACTGGAACGCACCAAAGCCATGCTGGTAGAACCGGACACTGGTGAGGGCGCTTTAGAATCCTGTTGTATCGAGATTCTGGCGCCGATTGATGGCAGTGTTCTGTCGGTCGCGTCGTCAAGCGAACGTGCTGTGATGGCAGGTGGACCGTTGGTCAGCATCGGTCTTGTCGATGATTTGGAACTCGTGGTCGATTTGCTTTCTACCGATGTGGTTAATCTGTCTGAAGGCGCGGCGGCGTATGTTGAACGCTGGGGTGGTGACGGAACACTATTGGCCGAGATCGCGCGGATTGAACCGTCGGCATTCACAAAAATTTCGGCGCTCGGGATTGCGGAGCAACGGGTTCGGGTCGTTCTGGACATCAATTCAGCCGAGGAAGAATATGCAGCATTGGGCGACGGTTTCCGTGTCTTCATTCGTGTTATTGAATGGCGCAGCGATGACGCTGTGCAATTACCGATCAGCGCCCTGTTTCGCGATGGCGGCAGCTGGATGGTGTTCAAAATCGTAGATGGAATAGCAAGCAGTGTACCCGTCGAAATCGGGAACCGAAATGCGTCGACAGCGGAGGTATTAGGAGGCATTGCAATTGGCGATACCGTGATCACCCACCCGAGTGACCGGATATCTGATGGCGTCCTGACCGTTAATCGTAACGATCTTTAGGCGGTGACAACGTTTACGCTATACGACCCTATCGAGGCGGTTCGGCAGGGGGCGTGATCGTGGGAAAAGAAGTCTCGAAGGGGCTGATAGTAACCTAGGTGGCGTGGCAAGATGCAAGGTACACGTTACGAGGTACAAGTCATGTTTGGCAGCGTATATGGCCTGTCCAGCAACCAGGTCCGCAGCTGGGTGGGTTCTTCGTTGGTAACCTAAGCCGGACTGGGTTTTCTACAACAACCTACCAATCGGTATTGTTGCCCATACTATTTTCGTCGCTGCATACAAACAGAAGGACGAGCGCGTTAAATATGAAGTCGACTGCTTAGGCGCCTTCTTGTTAACGGTTTTTTTATCCCACTAGTGTTACTTACCAGCCTTGGTGGGCAAACGTACGCGATGACCTCGACCATGATCTTGTCGCTGGGCGCTCCGGCGGTTGCCAGTGCGTTTGCTTTCGTGCAGGTCGAACTGCGCGCCAAAGAGCCGATCCTGCCAAGCAGCCTGCTCAAATATAATACCGACACCGCTCGACATGTTGGAGGGGGCAGCTGGTTCACGTTGTTCCGCCAGATCGGTGGTTCAATCGGCGTGGCGCTGTTTGGCACTATGTTTTCGACAAGCCTACGGCGTCGTTGTCTGAAGCACCACTGGTAGAGGCTGACATCCACTTACTTGGCGTTAAAATGATTTCGCAAATGCCGGAGGGGCTTCGCCATACCACGCTCTACGCTATAACCAACGCACTGCACCCGATCTAGATCGTGGTGACAATAGTGGCAGTGACGGCATTTTTCGGCAACCTGCTGCTCGAAGAATCACCCCTGTCTGACAAGATCGATGCTGAAGAAGGCGAAAGTTATACTTTGGTAAACAGGGCGACTAGTTCGACATGCGCAGACCAGCGGAACTGATCAATAACCTGCACCCAATCAATGTTGTATCCCGCGTTTGCCAGAGTCTTGGCATCCCGCGCGAAGGTGACCGGATTACAGGAAACAAAGACGATACGCGGGATATCAGCCTCGCACAACGCTTCGCATTGGGCTTTAGCGCCTGCGCGCGGCGGGTCGATTATTGCGGCGTCGAATTTCTTTAAGTCTTCTTTAAGCATGGGATTGCGAAACAGATCGCGTTTGTGCGTTTCAACCGTTTTCAACCCTTCGCCATTGCGCCACGCCGCATCGAGCGCTTCTAGCAATGGTGCATCACCCTCAACCGCCAATACCTGCGCGTGCTTGGCCATCGGCAAGGAAAATGTCCCGCAACCGGAGAATAGGTCGATAACGTGTTTTGCATTGCTCATTGCATCCAAAACAGTCGTCGTTAGGGCGATTTGACCTGCTTCTGTGGCTTGCAAAAACGCTCCGACAGGTGGTGATACGCTGATCCCGTCAAACGCCTGAACGGGGGCAGCACGCATCGCGACCATTTCACCATTCCAGCTTAGACGGGAAAGTTTGAACTGTTCGACCAAAGCGCCCAGTTCAACCATCATCGGACCATCCGCTTCTTTGGCTTCAGACACGCTAACGTCGGCACCCGCAGCTGATTGGGTGACGGAAATGCTTATGCCTGCCTTGCGGGAGGCGCCAATCTTGGTCAGGGCCTCCAACGCTGGCATGGTGGCCAGAATATCAGGGTGCAACAGTTTACACGACGGGATCGCCACGACCGTGTCCGATGCCCGCCCGTGGAACCCGATCAGTACGCCTTTTTTGGTGCGCTGTGCGGCAAACGTCGCACGTCTGCGTGATTGTGCGGGCGATGTGATGATCGGGCGGAAATTAGCTTTCAAATCATGCGCGGCCAATGCATTGCGCACTACGTCGGTTTTCCAATCCGCCAAAAACGCATCAGAGGCATGTTGCATCGAACACCCCCCGCAGGTCTTGAAATGCGGGCAGGGTGCTTTGACGCGATCCCCAGAGGGTTCGACAATCTTGGGTTTGGGAATGCGATTACCCACAACATCGCCGTCGGCAGTCTCTCCGGTCAAGGCGAACGGGATGTAGAGAGGTCCATCTGGGCCCTCTGTAATTCCATCCCCTTGGATGCTTATCTGTTTGATCTGGTAAGACATTGTTAACTCTTCTGAAGCGAATCTTAATTGATGTTAGGGGCCTGTGGCTTGATTGCCCTATATTGCTCGCGAACGCCATCATCAGTTAACACGCGATTAATGGCTAGCAGCGTGTCGATATCTTGATCTTCGCACAGTTCCTGCATGAATTCGACTTCGTGAATTGCAGCAACCATTGCAACGTCAGCGGAGGGGGCATCGTAAACCTTTAACATATGGTCCGCCAGATTTTGGCGTAACTCTTCCAACTCGACCTCGTGAATCTGCGCCACGATAACCAGTTTGGCGCGCCCGAAACTTTCCCCGCCTAACCAGCCGCTGGCGAATGCAAATTGCGCCTCGCTTGTCGTTCCGGCATCCGCCCAGTTTGCAAAGGCGAAACCGCCGCTAACCGCCCACTCGCCGTTTTCGGCAGGGCAGTCAAACTTGTCTAGGTCGGCTTCATCAAAGTGAATGGTTCTCGCGAGTTTCAGCATTGTAACCTCAGATAATATCGTCAGCGATCAACTTACGGGCAATCATGCGGAATGCGTTAGCAGGTTTGCTATCAGGGTCAACGACCACTATCGGCGCACCGGTGTCGGCTGCGGTACGAACGCCAATATCCAGCGGGATCTCCCCAAGGAATGCGAAACCTTTCTTTTCGGCTTCGGCTTTGGCGCCGCCATGCCCGAAAATGTGCTCCTCGTGTCCACACTCTGAACAGACGTGGGTGGACATGTTCTCGATCACACCAAGCACTGGCGTTGAGGTTTTGTTAAACATATCCATGGCTTTACGAGCATCAATCAATGCTATGTCCTGCGGTGTGGAAACAATAATCGCCCCCTCTACCTCGGTCTTCTGGGCAAGCGTAAGCTGCACATCGCCTGTGCCCGGTGGCAGATCGATCAGCAGAAGATCAAGCTCGCCCCACTGCACTTGGTTAAGCATTTGCTGCAACGCGCCCATCAACATAGGACCACGCCAGACCACGGCCTCGTCTTCCTTCATCATCAGGCCCATCGACATCATCGTTACGCCGTGATTACGCAATGGAATTATAAGTTTCCCGTCCGGCGACTTTGGACGATCCGAGATACCCATCATACGGGGTTGCGAAGGCCCGTAGATATCTGCGTCAAGCAGGCCAACTTTCAAACCTTCAGCCGCTAATGCCACCGCGAGGTTTGCAGACACCGTGGATTTGCCAACGCCGCCTTTGCCTGACGCAATCGCGACAATTTTCTTAACGCCGGGGATGTTTTGTGGACCAGCAGGGGCAGCGCGCTTGGCGCCTCCGCCCAGATTTGGTGGCGTGCTTGGGGTCGAATGCGCCGTTAATAAAGCGGAAACCTTATCGACACCATCAAGTGCTTCGAGCTTTTCGACAGCCGCCGCACGGATTGCTTCCATCGCAACACCCTGAGCCGACTCGACTTCCATTACAAAACGGACGTCACCACCTTCAACCGTCAGGGCGCGAACGATGTTGGCGCTAACGATATCTTTTTTGCTGAATGGGTCTTCGATTGTTCGAAGAACATCCTGTATTTGCTCGCGGGTAATGCTCATTTTATGGGTTCCATATCGGTATATACGTTAAGTTGCCCTTAACATGCGCATTCGCAAACCTTAGGCAAGTGGCTGAGCAAATAAAGATACCTAAAAAACGTAGATATTATTCACTTTATTGCATGTTAAATAGCGAGTTGGCACTAACTTACCCCGCATTTTGGGGCCGTTAAAGTTGCAAAGGTAGGTGCGTTTTGTAAAATTTCCGACAAATTGAACAAAATAGAACAAAACGAAACAAAAGTGTTTGCGTTTTGCTTCTTAATCGTCCCTAATTCCCACCAAGAAAATCAACAAGGAGGATACAATGATAAAAACTAACTATTTGTTAAGTGCTGCTGCTGTAGCATTGGTTTCCAGCTTTGGTGCGGCGCAAGCGGCTGAAGATTGCCCACGTGGCACGTTGGATGAGCGCTATTGCGACCGCAACGGCGACCTTTTGGCTGATGCGCCAACGGATGCCGCAGATTTTGCCGACCCAGACACGCTGATTTTTGCGTATACACCGGTTGAAGATCCGGCCGTATATAAAGCAGTCTGGTCCGATTTCCTTGACTACATGGAAGAAGTAACTGGCAAAGACGTCATTTTCTTCCCAGTTCAGTCAAATGCTGCTCAGATCGAGGCTATGCGCTCCGGTCGTTTGCACATCGCTGGTTTCAACACCGGTTCCAACCCGTTGGCTGTTAACTGTGCGGGCTTCAACCCGTTCACAATCATGGCTTCGCTTGATGGCAACTTCGGCTACGAGATGGAAATCCTGACCTACCCTGGTTCGGGCATCGAAAGTGTTGAAGACATCAAAGGTGGCGTTCTTGCGTTCACATCGCCAACTTCGAACTCCGGCTTCAAGGCGCCTTCCGCGATCTTGAAAGGTGACTTCGATATGTTGCCTGATCGTGACTTCGAACCTGCATTCTCGGGTAAGCATGACAACTCCATTCTGGGCGTTGCCAATCACGATTACCCAGCAGCATCGATCGCAAACTCGGTTCTTAGCCGTATGGTTAGCCGTGGCGTGATTGAAGCAAGTGACGTGATTTCGATCTATAAATCACAAACGTTCCCGACTACCGGTTTCGGTATTGCGCACAACCTTGAACCTGAACTGGCGGCGAACATTCGCAAGTCGTTCTTCACGTTCGATTGGGAAGGCACATCGCTTCAGGAAGAGTTCGAGAAGTCTAACGAAGGTCAGTTCCTTCCAATGACTTACCAGGAATTCTGGGACGTTATCCGCAAGATTGATACTGCCAACGGCGTATCCTACGCTTGCGAATAATTCGATAAACTAATGGTGCCCGCGTGTGAAAATGCGCGGGCACTTTTTATGGGTTAGGGTCTGAATAGATGTTGAAGTTAGAAAAGCTCACTAAAGTTTACAAAACCGGAGACAAGGCGCTTAGCGACGTCGATCTGGAGGTTGGCAAAGGGCAGGTTATCGCGCTCATTGGCCCCTCGGGTGCTGGTAAAAGCACGCTGATCCGTTGTATTAATCGCCTCGTGGATCCGAGCAGTGGCACGGCCACTCTGGATGGTGTCAACCTGACATCGCTGGGTTCGGGCGCGCTGCGCCGCGAGCGTCGTCGTATGGGTATGATTTTTCAGGAATATGCGCTGGTTGAGCGCCTGACGGTGATGGAAAACGTCCTGTCCGGTCGTCTCGGGTATGTAGGTTTCTGGCGCAGTTTCCTGCGTAAATTCCCACAATCCGATGTGGACGAGGCGTATCGCCTTCTGGACCGTGTTGGCCTGCTGCACATGGCTGACAAACGCGCCGATGAACTTTCCGGTGGCCAACGCCAGCGCGTAGGTATCTGTCGTGCGTTGATACAGGATCCGGCATTGTTGTTGGTAGATGAACCGACAGCATCGCTTGACCCGAAAACTTCGCGCGAAATTATGCGTCTGATAACCGAGATGTGTAAGGAACGTGGCTTGGCTGCGATCATTAACATTCACGACGTGAATCTGGCACAAATGTTTGTGCAGCGCGTTGTAGCGTTGAACTTGGGCGAAATCATCTTTGATGGTGGTCCGACCGAGCTAACGCCAGATGTACTGACTCGCATTTACGGTGAAGAAGACTGGGAAGCCACCATCGAGACCGTGGATGACGACGAGGAGGGTGAAGCGTGAGCGTGACACTCGAATCCCAAGTCGGTACGCCTTGGAAAAAACCGCCGTTCATTCAAAACTCCACCATTCGGTGGGGATTGCTGATCATTGCAACGGTGTATTTCTTCATGGCTCTTGGCTCCATGGACGTGAACTGGGAACGCGTTTACTTTGGGTTGGAACGTGGTCGCCGGTTTGTGGCCGCCTTCCTGCACCCTGATTTCGGGTCGCGGGCGTCTGATATCAAAGAAGGGATGATGGAGAGTGTGATTATGACCGTCACATCGACCGTTGTCGGTATCACGATCTCTATCCCGATTGCACTTGGTGCAGCGCGCAATATTGCGCCTTTGCCTGTATATCTGGTTTGTCGGTTCATCATTTCTATATCGCGGGCGCTGAACGAAATCATCGTGGCGATCCTGTTCGTGGCCATCTTCGGGTTCGGCCCGTTAGCTGGATTCCTGACGCTTAGCTTCGCAACTATCGGCTTCCTCGCTAAACTTTTGGCTGAGGAGATCGAGGATATGAACAAAGTGCAAGCCGAGGCTGTTAAGGCAACTGGTTCAAGCTGGTTGCAATGGATTAACTTCGGAGTGCAACCTCAGATTATGCCACGTTTAATAGGCCTTTCGATCTATCGCCTAGACATCAATTTCCGTGAATCAGCCGTTCTAGGATTGGTTGGCGCGGGTGGTATTGGCGCAACGCTGAACACCGCGTTTGACCGCTATGAGTTTGACACGGTGGCAGCCATTCTGTTGATCATAATCGTTGTCGTCATGATACTCGAGTATCTGTCGGGTATTATCAGAGCGAGGGTTCAGTAATGCCTATTAATGATAAAAACGGCGTAAAAGTCTGGCAAGTTCGTGACCGCAATTCGCAACTGATCCGTTGGGCAATGTGGATGGCTGCGGGGATTATTTTCTACGTTAGCTGGATGAAAATCTCTGATCAAACCACATGGTTCTTCGTTTACGATGCCCCGCGGATTGCGGCAGATATTGGCGGGCGGGCTTTCCCGCCGCGTTGGAGCTATATTTCCCAACTTGGCAAGCCGATCTGGGATACGTTGAATATAGCCACGCTTGGTACGTTCTTTGCGCTTTGTATGGCTGTTCCAATTGCCTTTCTTGCTGCGCGAAATACAACACCGAGCAAGTTGTTCATTCGTCCAATCGCGCTTTTGATTATCGTGTCCACACGCTCTATCAACTCGCTTATCTGGGCGCTGTTGCTGGTGTCTATCATTGGACCGGGCGTGTTTGCCGGTATGGTTGCGATTTCCATTCGGTCCATCGGGTTCTGCGCTAAACTGTTGTATGAAGCGATTGAAGAGATCGATGAAAATCAGGTCGAGGCGATCACTGCAACGGGTGCCACGCGTTGGCAGACAATGGTTTTCGGTATCGTTCCCCAAATCCTTCCAGCCTTCGCAGGTATTGCCGTGTTCCGTTGGGACATCAACATCCGCGAATCCACAGTGCTGGGTCTTGTGGGCGCGGGCGGCATCGGGTTGCAGTTGCAATCTTCGCTGAACACGCTGGCATGGCCGCAGGTCTCGCTAATTCTGGCTGTAATTCTGGTTGCCGTTGTTATAGGCGAGTGGGTGTCCGCCAAAGTGCGCGGCGCGATTATCTAGGATTTATCATGGCGTCTGATGCTGATTGGGCTTTTGCTCAATATGAAAAAGTGCGGGATGCTTTGCCGACGGCGAAGTTTCCTGCGCGCTCCACTCAAATCTCGAATATTGGCGAGGTGGCCGACCATTTCGACGTTTATCTGCTCGATGCATTCGGCGTTCTGAATATCGGCAATACGGTTATCGAAGGTGCACCAAAACGCGTGGCTGCGTTGCAGGCGGCCGGCAAGCAGGTGTTTGTTGTGACCAACGGGGCGTCGCTGCCACCGGAGGTTTCCTTGGCTAAGTATCGCCAGTTTGGCTTTGATTTCAAACAATCTGACGTAATCGCCAGCCGTGATGCATTGAGCATCGGCCTGATTGGTCGTCCCGAGAGACTTTGGGGTGTTATGGCGTTGGAACAATCCAAGTTGGAAGACTTCCCCGTGCCTTGCGTTCGACTGGGCTTGGATGCGGCGCTTTATGATCAAGTGGAGGGCTTTATCCTGCTGGGTAGCGCCCCTTGGACAGAGGCGCATCAGGATATGATGATCTCCTCTCTGAAGCGTAACCCGCGGCCTGTGATGGTTGGTAATCCTGACATTGTAGCACCGCGTGAAACGGGATTGTCGCTGGAGCCGGGTTGGTACGCACATGACCTTAGCCACAGAACCGGAATCAAACCGGAGTTTTTTGGTAAACCGTTCACCAATGTTTATGACCTTGCGTTGGCGCAGGTTGATCCGTCGATTCCGCGTGAACGGATTGCCATGGTCGGAGACACGTTACACACAGATGTGTTGGGCGGGGCCGCGATTGGCGTGAAGACTATTCTAATTACGGATTATGGTCTTTTCGCGGGCAAGGATGTCACTGGATATATCAAAGACAGCGGTATCGTGCCTGATTGGATTTCAAAGCACACTTAAGTACGCAGTGTAACATTTCATTTTTGCCCATTGGCAAAGATGAGTATTTTTGAAAGAGTGAACGGGAAATTACCTATTTACAGGAGGCATTGCCATGCGATTTGAGTCGCCAGACACTATCGAGCAGGCCGTTGAGCTGTTAAACACGTGCGACGGGATTTCGCGTTTGTTGGCTGGCGGGACTGATGTTTTGGTTCAATTACGCTTGGCGTTGGTTGAACCGGATTTGATCGTAGACATCAAGAATATTGCAGGAATGCGGAATATAACGGCCGAGGATGGTGGGTTCCGTATTGGGGCTGCGGTTTCCGGTGCCGAAATGGGCGAACACGAGGGGCTTGTAGCCCTTTGGCCCGGCGTAGTCGAAGCGATGGAGCTGGTTGGCTCCACGCAGGTTCAGGGCCGTGCCACGCTCGCAGGGAACCTTTGTAATGCTTCACCAGCTGCGGACAGTGTGCCGGCGATGGTCGTGGCCAACGCGGTTGCAAGGATTGTCGGCCCGAATGGAACGCGCGACTGTCCTGTGATCGACATTCCGGTTGGTCCAAGCAAAACATCCTTGGCAAAGGGTGAGGTTATCACTTCGATCTATCTGCCAGCGCGTCCTGATAATTCTGGCGATGCGTATTTGCGGTTTATCCCTAGAACGGAGATGGACATCGCGGTTTCCTCGGCTGGTGTGAACCTGACGATTGATAGTGCCGGTGTGGTTACGCAAGCACAGGTATCGCTTGGTGCGGTGGCGCCGACAGTGTTGGTGGTGGATGATGCAGCCAAGGCGATTATTGGAACCAAGCTGGACGACGACGCGATCAGCGCATTGCAAGCGGCCTGTTCTGCGGCTTGCAATCCGATTGACGACAAACGTGGAACGGTGGAGTTCCGCACCAAAACCGCAGGCGTAATGGCTAAGCGCGCAGCGCTAATTGCCTATAGCCGCGCAGGAGGTTCGAAATGAGCAAGATACATGTAAGCACATCGATTAATGGCGATGCTGTCGAATATCTGTGCGACCCAAGTGAGACTTTGCTGGACGTTCTTCGCAACCGCGTAGGCCTGACCGGCGCGAAAGAAGGTTGTGGTTCGGGCGACTGCGGCGCTTGCTCGGTTGAACTGGACGGGCGTCTGGTTTGTTCGTGTCTGGTGCTGGCAGCCGAGGCTGAGGGCAAAGAGGTGTCCACGGTTGAAGGCATGGCTGACGGCGAGAAACTGCACGTGTTGCAGCAGAAAATTCTCGATCACGCGGCGTTGCAATGTGGCGTTTGTACTCCGGGTATTCTGGTGGCGGCCAAGGCGTTGTTGGAAAAGAACCCTGACCCGACAGAGACCGAGGTTCGGTACTGGCTGGCCGGCAACCTGTGTCGTTGCACAGGGTACGATAAAATTATCCGCGCGGTAATGGATGCCGCTGCTGAAATGCGGGGGGCCTGATTATGGTTACGGAATACAAAGAAGGATCTGTTGGTGCCGAGCTTGGCCAACGCGAATTCAAAGTTGTTGGCACGCGCCCGCCACGCCCTGACGGGGTCGATAAAGTTACGGGCCGCGCATTGTTCGGGGCGGATTTGACCGCACCTGGCATGTTGCACGCAACCATTCTGCGCAGTCCACACGCGCATGCAAAGATTGTCTCGATTGATACGTCTGCCGCGCTTGCTATGGACGGGGTGAAGGCAGTCGTTACGTCTGATGATTTCGTCAAGCAGGGTGGTTCCGGCAATCAGGATACGCTTGATAACTGCATGGCGCGGGGCAAGGTTTTCTATGACGGCCACGCTGTTGTGGCGGTGGCCGCGACGAGTGTGATGGTTGCCAACGCCGCGCTGAAACTGATCAAGGTCGAATACGAAATTCTGCCCCATGAAACAGATGTTGACGCGGCAATGCTGGACAGCGCGCCTGTGCTGCACGCGGGCCGCAAGTTTCGCAATATCCCCGAGGGGAACAATGCGAACGTGTCTGGTTTCTGGGAGTTTGGCCATGGCGACATCGACGAAGGTTTTGCCAAGGCCGACATAATTGTTGAGCGCAGCTTTAAGACTGCCGCGACGCATCAGGGCTATATCGAACCGCACGCGACGCTTGCCACAATGGGCCCAGACGGGCGTGGCGAAATCTGGGTTTCTACGCAGGGGCATTACATGGTCCGTGACCTCTCGGCAGCTTTTGTCGGGATGGAGACTTCGCAATTGCGCGTAACCGCCGCTGAAATCGGTGGTGGGTTTGGTGGCAAGACAACCGTTTATCTCGAACCTGTTGCGCTGGCTTTGTCCAAGAAATCGGGTCGCCCAGTGAAAATGGTAATGACTCGCGAGGAGGTGTTTCGTGCCTCCGGCCCGACGACTTCGTCGAGCACTGACGTTAAGATCGGGATGACCAAGGATGGTCGGATTACCGCCGGACAAGCGAAACCGCGCTATCAGGGCGGGGCATACCCGAACATCACGGCAATGCTCGGCGCGATGACAGCGTTTGCGTCTTATGATCTGGAGGCCGTTCAAACGCAGGCGTGGAACGTGTTGACTAACCGCCCGAAGCAGGCAGCCTACCGTGCGCCCGGTGCGCCGATGGCGATTTACACAGTAGAATCCGTGATTGATGAGCTCTGTCAGAAATTGGACCTCGACCCGATTGAAGTTCGCTTGATGAACGCTGCGAAGAAGGGCACGTTGTCGTCTTATGGTCCTACATTCGATGAAATCGGATTGGTAGCGACGTTGGAAGCTGCGAAAGCACACCCACACTATGCTGCGCCGCTCGGCCCAAATCAGGGCAGGGGCGTTTCCTGTGGTTTCTGGTTTAATTTCGCTGGAAATACTAGTGTTTCCATGGGCATTAACGAAGACGGTACGGTTTCCGTGATCGAGGGTAATCCCGATATCGGCGGTTCGCGCGCATCGATCAGCATGATGGCAGCCGAAGAACTGGGTATTCCATTCGACAAGGTCCGCACGATTGTTGGCGATACCAACTCCATCGGATTTAACGATGTGACGGACGGTAGCCGCGTGACGTTCTCTGTTGGCTTGGCGACGATCAAGGCGGCACGTGCCGCGATCCAGAACATGTGTGGCCGTGCTGCGCAGGTTTGGGGGATTGATGCCGATGCGGTTGATTGGGTTGATGGTGCAGCTGTACCAACAGGCCATAATGCTGGTGAATTCCCGCCGATGACGTTGGCTGAAATCGCCGCGGATTCAGCCAAGACTGGCGGGCCGATTGCGGGTCATCACGAGGTTAACGCCGACGGCGCTGGTGTTAGCTTCGGCGTGCATCTGGTTGATGTCGAAGTGGACCCTGAGACAGGTTTCACCGAAATCAAACGCTACACTGTGTTCCAGGATGCAGGTAAAGCCATCCACCCCGATTATGTTGAGGGTCAGATGCAAGGCGGGGCCGTGCAAGGCATCGGCTGGGCGCTGAACGAGGAATACATCTACGGTGAAGATGGCAAGCTGCAAAATGCGGGCTTCCTCGATTACCGTATTCCTGTGGCTTCCGATTTGCCGATGATTGACGCTGTGATTTTGGAAATTCCTAATCCGGGTCACCCTTACGGTGTGCGCGGCGTTGGAGAAACCGGTATCGTGCCGCCGCTAGCTGCTGTCGCTAATGGGGTCTCCCATGCGGCTGGTGTTCGGATGTCTGAATTGCCGATGTCACCACCGCGTATCCTTGCAGCCATTGATGGCGCTAAGTAATGGTTAAGGTCAACCTTTGGGGATCGTTAAGGTCTGCAACGGGTGGCCTGACTGAAGTTGAAGTTGACGCTAAGAACACTGGCGAGATGCTTAAGGCGCTGGCAAAAAAATACCCCGCTCTCGAACTGATAATCGAGGGCGGGGTTTCTGTTGCCATAGACGGCCAGATTTACAAAGAGGCGTGGTTCACCCCGATCAAACCCGACAGTGAAGTCGTTTTGATGCCGTACATGAAGGGCGGTTAACGCCCCCTGATCCGAGGGTCGAGCGCGTCGCGCAGGCCGTCGCCAATGAAGTTCACACTCAACACTGTTAGCGAGATAGCCAAGCCCGGCCACACCACGCGGGCTGGGGTCAACGTCATATAGTTCGCACCATCAAACAACAACCGCCCCCATGTCGGGAAATCCGACGGGAAGCCAAGGCCGAGGAACGACAGTGCGCTTTCGGTGATGATCGCGTTAGCGACGCCGAGTGTTGCCGATACCATGATCGGCGAAAGAACATTGGGCAAAATGTGGCGCAGGATTACGCGACGGTCGGGGGTTCCGATCGACTTTGCAGCCAGCACGAATTCACGTTCCTTCTGGGCAAGAACGTCACCGCGAACGATCCGTGCTGTGTGCATCCAGCTTGTGGCGCCAATGATGAAGACGATCAGTATGAAGATACCGGTTTCCGGTCCGAACATGCCGCGCAACGTGTCGCGGAACAGCATGATGATGACCAGCAACAGCGGCAACAAGGGCAGGGCGAGGAACAAGTCCGTCAACCGCATCAGCGGCCCGTCGAGTTTCTTGAAGTATCCGGCCAGCAAACCAACCAATGTGCCTACCAGCAACGAGATGAACATCGCGATAACCCCTACGGCCATCGATACCCGCCCGCCGTGCAAAACTTGTGCAAGCATATCGCGGCCAAGCTGGTCAGTGCCTAACAGGTGCGTCAGGCTCGGGCCTTGGTTCTTTTCGCGGATGTTCAGGTATTGCGGATTGACGTCGTAGATATACGGGCCGAGGAATACCGCGAACAGAATGAATGCGAACACACCTGTGCCGATCAAAGCCCCTTTGTGGGTTTTGTATTGGTCCCAGACGTCGCCCCAAAGGGTGCGGCCCTTGCCCTCGATAATAGTTGTATCAGTCATAGCGGATCCTCGGATCAAGCAAGCCATAGAGAATATCGGCGATCAGGTTGAACAGCACGATAAGCACCGCGAAGATGAATGTCAGGGTTTGCACCAACGGGATGTCAGCGCCTTGGATGCCGATGATTAGAAGTTGGCCAAGGCCGTTAACTTTAAAGATTTGCTCGGTGATAATCGCTCCGCCGAATACCTGCGGCACACCCAAAGCTATCACAGTCACCACAGGGATAAGCGAGTTGCGTAGAACGTGGGTCAAAACCACGACACGTTCCTTCAAGCCCTTGGCCCGTGCGGTACGTACATAATCTTGTTGCAGATTGTCCAACATAGAGGCGCGCAT
>JAGLUD010000263.1 GCA_023134935.1 Paracoccaceae bacterium
TCGCACGCGTCTTGGGCGAAGCGCAGTGGTGGTACGACGAAACAGATGGAGGCGGACACGAACGGGCGGGCACGAAACGCCTCCTCGCCGCCCGCAACAGTGTACAACATTTCCAGCCCTGCGGGGACATTGGCGGCAACGGTGAAACTGGTGCCGATGTGTTTTGTTGTGCCCGATAGGCAAGCATAAAGCGTGTTCAAATCAAGGTCAGTGTCCGTTTCCATGTCCCGCGCCACCATCGGGCGCTGGAAGAAGTGGATGTTGTCCTGAAGTTCAACTATCCGCGCGGCATCGTATAGGTCCGCCAACGTACTTTCGCGGTATTCGCGGTTTTCCACGTCCACCACATGCACCGCCGCGCCACCTGTGCCGAAATGTACTTTGGTACCTTGGGGGTGCAGGTCACGTTTTGGATCGCGCCCGTGAAGGGTAAAATCGCGGTTGGCAGTGGCAAGTGTGTATTCGACCAGTTCGCGGGGGAAATACAGCCGCCCATCGCGGAATTCGGCCCCCGCTTTGGTGCAAGCTTTGACACAGCTTGGCGTGGCTTGCGCAAGGCCGACGGTTTCCAGAACTTCCAGCGCGGACTCGTGGATATCGGCGATGTCATTCTCGGTTAACGGTTTGTATAAACCGCCGTCCATGCCAGCGCGAACGGGGCGCATTTCATCGGGTAACGGCGCTGCGCGCATGGCTTTACGGGCGCTGCGGCCCCCTGAACGTCTGCTCATATATTACTCCTTCACGCGTTGGGATTTCGGGTCATAGAGCGGTTTAAGGCTGGCAATCGCACTAAAACGTTCGCCAGCAATTTCGATTTCGTAGGTCGAGGCCAGCACCTGTTCCGCGCTTTCGCCTTTGCAAGGGACGTACCCCAGCCCGATAGCTGCACCGAGGTAGTGGCCGTAGTTACCAGACGACAGATACCCAACAATCACGCCATCACGCAGGATGGGTTCGTTGTGGTACAGCAGCGGTTCAGGATCGTTAAGTTGGAACTGTAAGAACCGTTTCTCCAAACCGTTTTCGCGCTTCGCGAGCACCGCTTCACGGCCAATGAAATTGCCTTTGTCAGTTTTGACGGCAAAGCCGAGGCCTGCTTCGATCACGTGATCCTCGTCGGTAATGTCATGGCCAAAGTGGCGGTAGGCCTTTTCGATCCGGCAGCTGTCCAGCACATGCAGACCGCATAGCTTAAGGCCAACGTCCTCACCCGCCTTTTCGATTGCCTCGAAAACATGGGCGGCTTGGTCGGTGGAAACGTAAATTTCACAACCGAGTTCGCCGACGTAAGTCACGCGGTGAGCGCGAGCCATTCCCATACCGATTTCAATATTGCGCATGGTGCCGAAAGGGTGGGCCTTGTTGGAAAAGTCATTCGGACTGACCTTTTGCAGCAATTCGCGGGATTTTGGACCCATGATGGCGAATACGGCCTCGGCTGCGGTTACGTCTGTGATGACCACGAATTCGTCGGTCAGGTGACGACGCAACCATGCGAGGTCGCGTTGTAAAGTGCCGCCCGGAACGATCAGCAAGTAGGCGGTTTTGGATAGGCGTGTGACGGTCAGGTCTGACTCGATCCCGCCACGCTCGTTCAGCATTTGGGTGTAGACGATTTTGCCGTTTTCGACGTCCATCTGGTTGGCGCATAGACGTTGAAGGTAGGCGCAGGCGTCGCGGCCCTCGACACGGATTTTGCCGAAGCTGGTCATGTCGAACATGCCAACGCCCTCGCGAACTGCCATGTGTTCACGTTTGGCGTTTTCGAACCAGTTTTGACGCTTCCACGAGTATTCGTATTCGGCCTTTTGGCCTTCCTCGGCAAACCAGTTGGCGCGCTCCCAACCGCTGCTTTCACCGAACACCGCGCCGCGTTTCTTCAGATGTTCGTGGATGGGCGAGCGGCGGATTCCGCGGGATGTCACTGGTTGGCGGTAGGGGTAATGGTCAGCGTAGAGCAGGCCGAGGCTTTCGCTGACGCGTTCTTTTAGGTACGCGCGGTTGTTCTGGAACGGTTGCACACGACGGATATCTACATCCCATAAATCGAAGGGCGGTGCGCCGTCCTCCATCCACTGTGCCAGTGCCATGCCAGCGCCGCCAGCGGATTGGATACCGACGGAGTTGAAGCCGCAGCAGACCCAGAAATTCTGCACTTCGGGGGTTTCACCAAGGTAATAGCGGTCGTCCGGCGTGAAGCTTTCGGGGCCGTTGAAGAAAGTGTGAATGCCCGCTTCGGCCAGCAAGGGCATTCGCTCGATTGCCTTCTCCAGAATGGGTTCGAAGTGGTCAAAATCTTCTGGCAGTTGGTCGAATTCGAAGTCATCGGAAATACCGTCCATGCCCCACGGTTTGGAGACTGGTTCGAACGCGCCCAGCAGGATTTTTCCGGCGTCTTCTTTGTAATAGGCACATTCATCAGGCACGCGTAGGACTGGGAGTTTGCCCAGATCTTCGATGCCCTCAGTCACGATATAGAAGTGTTCACAAGCGTGCAGCGGGATCGCTGCGCCGACCATATCGCCGACGTTTTGTGCCCACATTCCGGCGCAGTTAACCACGTGATCGCAGGTGATGTGCGTGGCCTCACCGTCCTGTTCGGCGGTGACGCCAGTGATGCGACCGCCTTCGGTTTTGATGTCGGTGACTTTGACGTTCTCGAATATCTGCACACCCATCTGCCGCGCGCCTTTGGCCATCGCGTGGGTGATATTGGCGGGGTCGCCCTGCCCGTCTTTGGGCAGGTAAACGGCACCAACAACGTCATCAACGTTTAGGTGCGGGTAGCGGTTTTTGGCCTCGACCGGCGAGATTTCCTCGACTTCAACGCCGAACGCGCGGGCCATGGAGGCACCGCGGTACAGTTCCTCGCGACGCTCCTCGGTTAGTGCGACGGTGATCGAACCGTTGCGTTTGATGCCTGTGGCGACGCCTGTTTCGGCCTCTAGGTTGAAGTAGAGTTCCTGCGTATATTTCGCCAAACGGGTTATGTTTGAGCTGGCGCGGAGTTGGCCGATCAAGCCGGCTGCGTGCCATGTGGTGCCGCTGGTCAGCTGCTTGCGTTCCAGCAGGATCACGTCTTTCCAGCCGAGTTTGGCCAGATGATAGGCCACTGAGGCACCTGCTACTCCGCCACCGATTACGACGGCGCGCGCGTGGGATGGGAGGGGTTTATTCATGACCGTAGTCTTTCGTTTTTCGGATCCCAAAGGGGTTGGTCCGGCTGAACGGTGGCTTTGCAACGTTCGCCATAAATCTCGACTTCGATTTCGGTGAAGGGTTCGGTTAGATCAACGCTCAACATGCCGAGCGCGATGGATTTGTCGATGCGATGACCCCAGCCGCCGGAGGTGGTTTCGCCCACGACTTCGCCGTCGTGCCAGAGGGTAGACATGTAGGGGGCGTCGGACTTTCCGGCCTCTACGATCAAGGTTACAAACCGTTTTTTGACGCCTTGTTGCTTTTCGTTTTGAAGCGCAGCTTTGCCGGGAAAATCCTGTGGTTTATCGAGCTTCAAGAAGCGGTCGAGACCGGATTCCAGCATGGAATAATCTGTGGATAGGTCGCCTTTCCATGCGCGGTATCCTTTTTCCAGACGCAAGCTGTCGAGGGCGTACATGCCGAAGGGTTTTGCGCCGCCGTTCAGTAATGCCTCATAGATTGTAGGCATTTCGTCAAGTTTGGCGTGGACCTCCCAGCCCAGTTCGCCCGCAAAAGATACGCGTGCAAGTTTGCAGGGTTTGCCTGCAACGGTAGCATCCTGAAAGCTTAGCCATGAGGTGGAAAGGTCGGCCTCTGCACCGATGGCGGTAAACAAGTCACGCGATTTGGGGCCGGTGACGATCAGGCAGGAATACTCAGCCGTGTGATCGGTTAGTGTAATGGAGCCGTCCGTTGGTAGAGCCTTCTTTAGCAATTCAAAATCATGCCATTGTGCGGTGGCTGCCGTAATCAGGGTGAATTCTTCGTCGGAGTAAGCGAAGATCGACATCTCGGTTACGACACGGCCACGGCTATCGGTGAAATAGGCAAGACCGATACGGTTTGGTGATGGCAATCGGGAGGCGGTAAGGCCTCTAAGCCAATCGGCAGCCCCAGTTCCAGCAACTTTGAAACGCGAAAACCCGGGTAAATCCAACACTCCTACGTCATCGCGCACGGCGTGACATTCTTCGCGGATGCGTTGTTGCCACGGCCCGTCGCGGTCCCATGTCTGGGTGGATTCGTGGGATGTGTCGTCGCCCGCTTGGGCAAACCAGTTCGCGCGTTCCCAGCCGTTATAGGCCCCCATAACGCCGCCAAGCGATTTGACTTTGTCGTGGATCGGGGACAGTTTTTTATCCCGCGCGGCGGGCCATTCGTGGCGGGGGAAGTGCATGGCGTATTCGTAACCGTAGATCTCCATACCCTTTTTGTTGGTGTAGTCCTGATCGCAATGATCTGTGAAGCGGCGGGG
>JAGLUD010000264.1 GCA_023134935.1 Paracoccaceae bacterium
ATGCCGAAGGTGAACACGCACGCCTCGAACGCGTTTGGCACGCCGGGCATGGGGCCGATCAGGCCGTTACCGTCGGGGGTGTAGGGGATGGGGCCGTTGATAACTTTGCTGATCCCGACTTTTCCGAGCATGGGGACGCGGGCCATCGCATCCTCGATATACCACTCCAAACGATCGAGGTCGTCGGGGTAAAGCTGAAACGAGAAATCGTCGGGCATCTTGTCATCCGCCGTCATCCAGTGACCTTTACAGTTCCGCTCGTATGGGCCGAGGTTGAGGCCGTTCTTTTCTTGGCGCAGGTAATATGAGCTGTCTACGTCACGCAGGAGGGGTAGTTTTTGGTTGCTGGCGGTGGACCATTCTTCGAGTTCGGGGATCTCGTCGGTCAGCAAGTACTGATGGCTCATAGTCATCATCGGTACTTCGCGACCACCGAACGGGATGAACATACGGCCGAGTTCTTGGGCGCGGTAGCCCGCTGCGTTAACCACGATTTCAGCGCGGATTTCGCCTTTGGGTGTAGACAGAACCCATTCGTCATTCTCGCGCGCGACGCCCTCAACAGGACAGAAACGGATGATTTTGGCCCCCATATCCCGCGCACCCTTGGCAAGTGCCTGCGTCAACTGCGAGGGATCAATGTCGCCATCATTCGGGTCATATAGCCCACCCGCCAAGTCGTGAGTTTCAAGGAAGGGATACCGGTCTTTAAGGTCGCTGACACCGCACATTTCCATGTCCATGCCCTGATAGCGGCCCATGCCACAGGCGCGTTCGAACTCCTGCATCCGTTCACGCGAGTGGGCAAGCCGGAGCGAACCGGTGACGTGGTAGTTCATCGGATAATCAACGGCCTCGGCCAACCCGTGGTAAAGCTCTACCGAGTAGCGTTGCATATTCATCATCGACCAGCTCATCGAGAATGTCGGGACGTTTCCAGCGGCGTGCCATGTGGAACCCGAGGTTAGCTCGTTCTTTTCAAGCAGCACGCAGTCGCTCCAACCTGCTTTGGCCAGATGGTAGAGGGACGAGGTGCCAACAGCGCCTCCGCCGATAATAACCACACGGGCTGTCGAGGGAAGTTCTGCCATCGGTGAAATCCTTTAGTAAACTGGGGGGCTGACCACCCAGATGATAACGGCTAGCTCGTCGCCGGTGTTGTGCCAGCGGACGGGTTTATGATCGAAACGGAAGCTGTCGCCTGCGGTCAGGCTGAATTTCTGATCCTCGATCCACAGGTCGATCTGACCGGAGACGAGGTATCCGGCCTCTTCGGTTTCGCGGTAGACCATCTCGGTTTGCTCGGTTCTGGGCTGGATTGTCGATTGGAACATCTCGAAGCTGCCGCCAAGATCGGGGGAAAGGAGTTCTTCGATGATGCCTTCCTCGGTCGTGCCGAGTGCGCGGCGGTTGCCGGCGCGGACGATGTATTCGCGTTCGGCCTCGTCACCCTCGTCCGTTAGGAAGAACCAGCTTACGGGGACCTCAAAAGCTTTGGCCAAGGCGCGTAGGTCGTTGATGGAGGGGGCAGACAGGCCGCGTTCAATCTGGCTGAGGAAACCAACAGAACGGCCGATGCCAATAGCGAGTTCGTTAAGCGTTAGCCCGCGAGACTTGCGTAAGGCGCGCAGGTCACGGCCAAGGGCGGCAGAATGATCGGTATCTTGGGGGATCGGTTTCAGCATCAGAATCACGTGGCCTTTCGCCTGTTTTGAGTAGTGAGCGCATATTTCGTGAAAAAATCAAATGAAATTTCACGAGAGGGAAATAATTCGTGGTAATTATTTCATGTGGCGAACTGAAGTTTAAAAAATTTGGATTGCTTTGAAGCCGCTTGAAGCTAACACTGCGGGCAAAGCGAGGTATCTTATGAACGATCACGTCACAACCCATCAGGCATCGGATGATGCGCGTAATGCCGACATCCAGATTTACGTTAACGGCGCGATTGTGCATCGGGACGAGGCTAAGGTCTCGGTCTATGACAGCGGGTTTATGCTGGGCGATGGCATCTGGGAGGGGCTGCGGCTTTATAACGGCAAGTGGGCGTTTTTGGACGAACATATGGACCGGTTGTTCGAGGCCTCGATGGCGCTTGATCTGGATATCGGGATGGACCGCGCGGGCGTGATTGCGGCGCTGGAGACGACGCGGTTGGCCAACGGGATGGTGACGGATACCCATGCGCGGTTGATGATTACGCGGGGGGTGAAGGACAAGCCGTTTCAGCATCCGTCGTTGTCGACCAGCGGGCCGACGATGGTGATTATTTGCGAGCATTCCAAGCCGTCGATCCCGCGCCCTATTCGACTGGCGACCGTTCCGCATATGCGCGGGTTGCCGATGACGCAGGACCCGAAGTTGAACTCGCATTCCAAGTTGAATTGCATATTGGCGTGTATTGCGGCGGAAAAGGCGGGGGCGGACGAGGCGTTGATGCTGGACGTTAACGGGTTTGTTAATACGACGAATACCTGCAACTTTTTCATTGTGAAGAAGGGGGCGGTTTGGACGTCTACCGGGGATTATTGCATGAACGGGATCACGCGGCAGAAGGTGATTGATGTGTGTCGGGCGGATGGCATTCCGGTGTTTGAACGGAATTATTCGTTGGTGGATACCTACAGCGCGGACGAGGCTTTTTTGACGGGGACGTTCGGGGCGCAGACGCCTGTGGCGGATTTGGATGGGCGGCAGATTGGTAGCGGTGAATTGGGGCCGGTTACGACGCGTATTCGGGAATTGTATAAGGACCTTGTGGCCAAGGACGTGGGGTGATGCGGATTGCGATGTGGTCTGGGCCTCGGAATTTGTCGACGGCTATGATGTATTCGTTTGGGGCAAGGGATGACTGCGCGGTTTGGGATGAGCCATTTTATGCGGCTTATCTTGTGGAAACGGGGTTGGATCATCCTATGCGGGCCGAGATACTGGCGGCGGGGGAGAGCGATGCGCGGGTGGTTGCGGCGCGGTGTTTGGGGAATATTCCTGGCGGGAAGGCTGTGTTTTATCAAAAGCACATGACGCATCATATGGTATCTGCGTTTGATCGGGAATGGATGAACCGTATGACGAACATTTTCCTGATCCGCGATCCGGCCAAAGTTATTGCCAGTTACAATGCCAAGCGGGAGAACCCGACGCTGGACGACATCGGGTTTAGGCAGCAGGCCGAGATATTTGATCAGATCGTTGCGGAAACGGGTGAGATTCCGGTCGTTGTGGATAGTGATGATATTCTAGCGGACCCTGTGATCGCATTGCGTGGAATTTGTGATCACATTGGGTTGGAGTTTCAGGAAGCTATGCTGAACTGGTCTAAAGGTGGGCATAAGGATGACGGGGCTTGGGCCAGTCATTGGTATAAGTCGGTGTGGGAAAGCGACGGGTTTGCTAAACCTGCGACCTCGACTGCAGAGCTGTCAGTTGAGGGAAGCGCCTTGTGTGAACAGGCGGTCCCCTATTACGAGAAGTTACGTGAGCACCGGATTTAGATATGCAGAGCCGGATGGTCGACGGTGATAATCAGGTTCCCGCGTTTGTGACCCTTTTCGACATATTCGTGGGCCGTTGCGATCTGTTCCAGCGGGTAGCTGCGATCGATCACGGTAGTTAGCTCACCCGCTGAGATCATGCCTTTCAGGATATCCATATCCTTGATCTTGTCGGCATCCTTTCGCAAACCTGTGGCAGCCATCTTTGCCCGCTTTCCACCACGTAGAAACGCGAACATCGGGGATAGGAGTACTCCGATATCAGGGACGGTGGTTAGATAGATGCCTTTCGGGGTCAGGCTGCCTCGTGCGTCGGTGAAGTTGCTTTTGCCAACTGTGTCGAAGATCACATCGTAGGTTTTGCCCGAGGTGCGGTAATCCTCAACCGAGTAATCAATGGCGTGTTTAGCACCTAGTGCTAGGACCATTTCAGTGTTCGCAGTGCTGCAAACGCCCGTGACTTCAGCGCCAAAGCTAGCGGCCAGTTGCACGGCGACCGTTCCGATGGAGCCAGCAGCGCCGATGATCAGGATTTTCTGACCGGCTTTCAGCTTGGCGTTATCACGCAAGAATGGCAGTGCGGTTAGGCCGCCGTTGCAGATCGCGGCGGTGTCCTCGTGCCCTAGGTTTTCGGGGATAATGGAGATCGCGGCATCCTCGGCCATGGCGATGTACTGCGCGTGGGCACCGAAACCATCCGGGGCGACGGCGAATACTCGGTCGCCGGATTTGAAGCGGCCGACGTTTGCGCCGACAGCTTCGATAACGCCGGATAGTTCGGTTCCAAGGATGCTTTTCTTGGGTTTGAACAGGCCGGTGAAAAGACGTGCAACCTTCGGATTGCCGGACCGGAAGGCCGCATCGACAGGGGTTACCGTGGTGGCGAAGATCTTGATCAGAACTTCGTTATCTTCCGGGATAGGGCGAGGGATGTCTTGGATTTCCAGAACATCGGTTCCCCCGTATTTGTTGTATATGACAGCTTTCATGATTTCTCCGTTCGGGCCCCGCATGCGTGGCCAGTTGTTTGGTTGATTTGTAGATTTATGCGGTGTCAGGTGATGGCACCGTTACTGAAGTAGTAGGCGGTTATTCCGATTGTATTGATAAGACCGTGGGCCAGAATGATCGGGAAGAGGCGCTTTTTGCTGATGACGTAGTAGGTGCCAAATACAAGCCCGACGAGGCCGGTGGTGATCATGCCCGCACTGCCTTGTGATATATGCATTGCCCCGAAAACGACGGCTTGGGCGAGGACGGCCAATGTCCAGCCCAGTTTGCTTTGGCCAAACATGTCAGCAAGGCGGTTCATGATGAAACCGCGCATGAAGAGTTCTTCGCCAATTGCTGCGCCGAACCAGATTACGACTACCAGATAGCTGATGAACATTTGCGGGTTGCCAAGGAAGAATTCGAAACGATCCGAGCCTTCTTCGGCGATGTTAAACCCTAGTTTGATCAGCAGGAGACTTGTCACGGCCATGCTTGCGATAATTGTAATTGCGGCAGCAACAGCCAACCCGACAGACTTGAGCCATGCGGATTTTCCGTGTGGCAAGGTTAGACCGTAGTCTGCCCAGCTAACGCCGCGGCGACGCATGAAGAAATTGGCGACGACGATGCCGCCCCAGATTGCCAAGGACCCTGCCCCGATTAGGTCAGCGCTTTTGGCGAGCCACGTAAATGCGAGTATTGCGAGAAATACTATTGCGACTTCGAAAAACGGTACCAGTCGGGATTCCGTTGGTGCGGTATTGTTGGATGACACAGTCATGACTTTTCCTTTCTTAAGTTGGACCGCCACGAAAGCGGCCCGTTTGTTGAAGTTACGTGGAGGTTTTGGTGCCTTTGATCAGCAGCCAGAATGCTATGGCCAGTTCGCCAATAGTTACGACAACCAGAAGGCCTATATAGATCATCGTGATTGCTGCATTCTCGATATGCATCAGGTGTGTAATCGCCTGAATGAAGTATCCGAACGAGCCAACGATGATCATCCAGCCCAATATGCGCGGCAGCAGGTC
>JAGLUD010000265.1 GCA_023134935.1 Paracoccaceae bacterium
GCGCCGGAATGGGACATGTTCGAGAAGTACCCTAGCGTGGTTTGCATTACCGGATCGAACGGTAAATCGACAACCTCGGCGCTGCTGCACCACATTCTTGAGGAATCCGGTCGTCCGACGCAGTTGGGTGGCAATATCGGCATTGGCGCGCTTGGTCTTGAACCTGCACGGGACGGTGAAGTCGTCGTTCTTGAATTGTCATCTTATCAGATCGAGTTGGCGCGGGCTTTGCAGCCAGACATCGCTGTGTTTCTGAATCTGTCGCCGGATCATCTGGATCGACATGGCGGGCTTGGTGGATATTTTGCAGCCAAGAAACGGTTGTTCACACAAGGTGGGCCGGACCGCTCCGTGATTGGTGTTGATCAGCCCGAGGGGCAGTTTTTGGCGAGTGTTATGCGCGAAGGTGCTGGGGCTGCGGATCCCGTGATCTCGGTTTCAACTGCGCGGCAGTTGAAGGGCAAGGGTTGGAGTGTTTTTGCGCGCAAGGGGTTCTTGGTTGAATGGCGTAAGGGTCGGCAGGTAGCTTCGATCGATTTGCGCGATGTGGCGGGCTTGCCCGGGGCGCATAACCATCAGAATGCGTGTGCCGCTTACGCTGTTTGCCGTTCGCTGGGCTTGGCTCCAAAACAAATCGAACCGCACATTCGGGATTATCACGGAATGCGGCATCGTTGCCAAGCGGTTGCCAACACCGATGGTGTGAAGTTTGTGAACGACAGTAAGGCGACGAATGCTGATGCGGCGGGCAAGGCGCTCGGGGCGTTTCCACGCATTCGCTGGATTGCTGGTGGGCAAGCCAAAGAGGGCGGGATAGCTGGACTTTCGCCGTTGTTCCATAAAGTTGCGAAAGCCTATCTGATTGGTGAAGCCGCCGAAATGTTTGCAGAGCAATTGGGTGATACGCCTTACGAGATTTCCGCAACGCTGGAGGCTGCAGTTAAAGCTGCCAAATCCGAGGCGGAGGCGGGCGATACAGTTCTGTTGGCCCCTGCATGTGCGAGTTTTGACCAGTTCGAAAACTTTGAAAAACGCGGCGAAGCGTTCGAGAGTTTGGTGCGTGAATAGACGGGCTAAGCGGCGTTGTGCCAATCCTGCAAATTTACGGAAAATTTCTGGCAAGATGACGCGTTACGCGCTATACTACCCCCAATATCGGCAAGACCCGTAAACGGGCGATAAGTCGAATTGCAGGTGTATACATGAGCAGGAGCAGTCTCTCATGACAGAAATGGTTTTTGGAGCGGTCTCAGCCAAGTCAGGCGAGCCGATTATTTCACATTGGTGGCGCACGGTTGACCGTGTTTCGTTGCTGGCGGTCTTTATGCTGTTCGCGATTGGCGTGCTGCTGGGCTTGGCCGCATCGCCGCCTTTGGCTGAACGTAACGGGTTGGGCGCGTTTCATTACGTGAACCGCCAGATGATCTTTGGTACGGCTGCGCTGGCGGGCATGATATTTCTTTCGATGCAAACGCCGACAATGGTTCGCCGGTTGGCGGTTATCGGGTTTATCGCGGTATTCTTCGCGATTGTAATGCTGCCGTTTTTGGGTACGGATTATGGCAAAGGCGCGGTGCGCTGGTACTCGCTTGGGATTATTTCTTTGCAGCCGTCCGAGTTTGTTAAGCCAACGTTTGTGTTGTTTTCCGCATGGCTGATGTCTGCGAGCGCGGATCTTGATGGTCCGCCGGGGCGCTTGATGTCATTCTTTGTGGCTGTCGCCTTGACCCTTTTGTTGGCGTTGCAACCGGATTTCGGGCAGGCGGTATTGGTGCTGGCAAGTTGGATACTGATGTATTTCATAGCGGGTGCACCGATGTTGCTGCTAATTATTCTGGCGATTGGGATCGCTGCAGCATCTACGTTCGCCTATAACAATTCCGAGCACGTAGCACGTCGGATCGACGGGTTCTTGAACCCCGAGATTGATCCGACTTCGCAAATGGGTTTCGCGAGCAACGCCATCCAGGAGGGTGGGGTTTTTGGTGTTGGCGTGGGAGAGGGATCAGTCAAATGGTCGTTGCCTGACGCACATACCGATTTCATTATCGCTGTCGCGGCCGAGGAGTACGGGCTGGTTTTCTGCCTGTTCATCATCGGTTTGTTCATGGTTATCACCATTCGTTCGCTACTTCGTCTTGTGCGCGAACGTGATCCGTTCGTGCGGATCGCTGGTGTTGGACTTGCTTCACTGCTGGCCATACAGGCGTTAATCAATCTAGGCGTCGCGGTTCGGCTATTGCCTGCCAAAGGCATGACGTTACCGTTCGTTAGTTACGGTGGTTCGTCGTTAATTGCCGCGGGAATGATGCTGGGCATGTTGCTGGCTTTGACACGTCGTCGCCCGCAAGATGAAATGAGCGAAATTCTGACGAGGGCGCAGTGATGTCTCCATTATTGATCATAGCGGCCGGTGGCACAGGCGGACATATGTTCCCCGCGCAAGCCTTGGCCGAAGAGATGTTAGCGCGTGGTTGGCGGGTAAAACTGTCAACTGATGCGCGTGGTAATCGATATTCAGGTGGCTTCCCCGATGCTGTGAAGCGCGAAGTAGTTTCTTCGGCAACTCCATCGCGTGGTGGTCCTTTGGCAAAACTGGTCATGCCGTTTCGGATTGCCAGCGGCGTGTTTTCGGCGTGGCGTAGTATGAAGGCGGATCGCCCGACTGTGGTTGTCGGGTTTGGCGGTTACCCTGCAATTCCGGCGATGACTGCGGCGCGTCTGCTGGGTTTGCCGCGTATGATCCATGAACAAAACGGAGTGCTTGGGCGTGTAAATGGGCTGTTTGCCAAGCGGGTAGATGTCGTTGCGTGTAGCGTTTGGCCGACTGAGTTACCTGCGAATACTAACGCGGTACATACTGGAAACCCTGTTCGCAGTGTGGTTTTGGAACATGCCTCAGCGCCTTATCATGTGCCGGGCGACTATCCGATGAACCTGTTAGTTTTTGGCGGATCGCAAGGGGCGAGCATTCTTTCCAACGTGGTTCCTAAAGCTATCGCGTTGTTGCCCGATGCAATGAAAGCGCACCTGAATGTGTCCCATCAAGCACGGGCAGCTGATCAGGATGCCGTCGTTGCCGCTTACGAGGCGATGGATGTGACCGCAGATGTTCAGCCGTTTTTTGAAGACATTCCCGTGCGGATCGATGCCGCGCAACTCATTGTATCGCGGGCGGGGGCTAGTTCGATTGCGGATTTGACAGTTATCGGCCGACCATCCATTCTGATCCCGCTGGCGATTGCTGTTCGGGACGAGCAAACGGCGAACGCGAAGGCGTTGGTTGAATCTGGCGGCGCGTTTTTGATACCTGAGCCGGAGTTGACGGCAGAAAAGCTGGCGGGGCATATCAAGGCGATACTGTCCGATCCCGAGGGTGCTATTGCTATGGCGCAAGCAGCAGCGGCGCAGGGGAAACCTGAAGCGACACAAGAATTGGCGGCCTTGGTCGAAAGCCTGAAAAAGGATTGATGAATTGAACACCCAAACCCATCTACCGCAAGACATCGGCCCGATCCATTTCGTTGGTATCGGCGGCATCGGTATGTCCGGTATCGCTGAGGTGTTGCTTAGTCACGGCTATACGGTGCAGGGCTCTGACCTAAAAAGTAGCGACATTACCAAGCGTCTTGAGGAAAAGGGTGCGAAGGTGTTTGTCGGGCAGAATGCCGAGAATTTGGAGGGCGCCGAGGTTATTGTAATCTCTAGCGCCATTAAACCGGGTAATACCGAGTTGGATGCCGCACGAGCGCAGGGTTTGCCTGTGGTGCGGCGGGCTGAAATGCTGGCTGAACTGATGCGGTTGAAGTCGAACATCGCGGTGGCGGGAACGCATGGCAAGACAACGACCACGTCTATGGTCGCGGCGCTGCTTGACGGTGGTGGAATTGACCCGACAGTGATCAACGGCGGAATTATCCACGCTTACGGGTCCAACGCGCGGATGGGTAAAAGCGACTGGATGGTGGTTGAGGCGGACGAAAGCGACGGTACGTTTAACCGTCTGCCAGCAACAATTGCCATCGTAACCAACATTGATGCCGAGCATATGGACCATTACGGCAGCTTCGATGCGCTGCGCGAGGCCTTTTATACGTTTGTTTCCAATATCCCGTTTTACGGAGTTGCAGTTTGCTGCACGGATCACCCCGAGGTGCAAAGCCTAGTCGGGCGGATTAATGATCGCCGTGTTGTGACCTACGGGTTTAACCCGCAAGCTGACGTTCGGGCTGAAAATTTGGAATATAAGAACGGCTCTGCCTGTTTCGATGTGGAATTGAAATCTGAAGGCGAGCGGATTGATGGGTTATGTTTGCCGATGCCCGGTGATCACAACGTTACGAATTTGCTGGCCGCGATTGCAGTTGCGAGACATCTCGGGATTAGTGCCGAGGACATTAAAACGGCCGTTGCCGAGTTCCGCGGCGTGAACCGCCGCTTCACTCGTGTCGGTGAATGGAACGGGGCGACGATCATTGATGATTACGCGCACCATCCGGTCGAAATTGCCGCTGTTCTGAAAGCTGCGCGGCAATCAAGTGATGGGCGCGTGATCGCGATCCACCAGCCACATCGCTTCACGCGTCTTCGGGATTTGTTCGATGAGTTTTGCGGTTGTTTTAACGACGCTGATATTGTTGCGATCACAGACGTTTATGCCGCTGGCGAAGATCATATCGAAGGGGCTGACGGAAATGCGTTGGTCGCTGGGCTGGTTAACCATGGCCACCGGAACGCAGTCGCGCTTGAAGGGGCAACCAACCTCGCCGAATTTGTTCGCGAACATGCACAGCCGGGTGACATTGTGATTTGTCTTGGGGCAGGAACGATTTCGGCTTGGGCGAACGATCTGCCTGTGGCACTTGAGAATGGGTGATCTGCTGTCGCGATTGCCTGAGGTAGAGGGCAAGTATACCGAAAATCGCGCGATGGACACGTTGAGTTGGTTGCGAACTGGCGGCCCCGCAGAAATTTTATTCCAACCTGCACATATGGCGGACTTGGCGGCGTTTATGAAAGGCTTGCCTGCGGATATTCCCGTGCTGCCAATTGGTGTTTGTTCCAACATGATTATTCGGGATGGCGGCATTAAGGGCGTCGTGATCCGTCTTGGACGCGGGTTCAACGGGTTTGAAGTAATGGCGAATGGAAACCTTCGTGCCGGAGCCGCGGCGTTAGATGCGCAAGTGGCCAAGAAGGCGGCTGATGAAGGTTATGACCTTGCGTTTTTGCGAACCATTCCGGGTAGCATTGGTGGCGCGATCAAGATGAATGCCGGATGTTACGGTGTGTATATGGCCGATGTTTTTGTCGGTGCGACGGCCGTCACACGAGCGGGTAAAATTATAACGCTAAAGCCGGAAGATATGGATTTCACCTATAGGCACTCCGCGCTGCCGGACGATGCGATGATTGTTCAATGTGTGTTGAAAGCCCCGAAAGGCGAACCCACTGCGATCCACCAAAAGATGGAAAATGCGTTGGCACGGCGAGCTGAAAGTCAACCGACGAAGGAGCGTTCTTGTGGATCGACTTTCCGCAACCCCGCCGGATTTTCATCGACAGGTCAAGCGGATGATGTGCACGACCTGAAGGCGTGGAAGGTTATCGAGGACGCGGGGCTACGCGGTGCAAGGCTTGGCGGGGCGCAAATGTCTGAAATGCATCCGAATTTCTTGATTAACACGGGGGGTGCCACATCGGCGGACCTCGAAGAATTAGGCGAATTAGTACGAAAAAAGGTTGCCCAAAACAGCGGAATAACGCTAGAATGGGAAATTAAGCGTGTAGGTGAAAAATCACCCACGTAATTGACCCCATTAAGCCATAAGGCACGGGGCAGATTGAGGCGGTTATGTCGAGCAGGACAGTCAACCGCATCGCAGTGTTAAAAGGTGGTCCGTCCGCCGAGCGGGAAGTCTCGCTTGTTTCGGGCCGTGAATGCGCAGTTGCGTTGCGGGAAGAAGGATTCGAGGTGGTCGAGATCGACGCAGGGCAAGACCTTGCGGCGCGGCTTCTTGATGTTCAGCCAGATGTTGTGTTCAACGCGCTCCACGGTCGGTGGGGTGAAGACGGCTGTGTGCAGGGTCTGCTTGAATGGATGCGCCTGCCTTACACACATTCCGGCGTTCTGGCCTCGTCTTTGGCGATGGACAAAGAGCGCAGCAAACGGACGTTTGCCAACGCGAAACTCCCAGTAGCGAATAGTATTTTAGTTAGTCGAGTTGCCGCCAGCAATGCACACCCGATGGACCCTCCTTACGTTGTTAAGCCTAACAACGAAGGATCGTCCGTCGGGGTGTACCTGATTAACGAAGGGGCCAACGGGCCAGCCAAACTATCCGATGATATGCCCGATATCGTGATGGTCGAAGCGTTCGTGCGCGGGCGTGAATTGACCGTTGCTGTGATGGACGACAAAGCGTTGATGGTTACAGATATTCTGACCACGGGTTGGTATGATTACGATGCGAAGTATGTCGAGGGCGGGTCTACGCACGTTGTGCCTGCCGATTTGCCTGCCGATGTTTTTGCGGCCTGTCTGGATATTGCGGAACGTGCCCACAAGGCATTGGGATGCAAGGGAGTTAGCCGCGCAGATTTCCGTTGGGACGATGAAAACGGCGTTGATGGTTTGATCTTGCTGGAGGTTAACACGCAACCAGGTATGACGCCGACATCGCTGGCTCCTGAACAGGCTGCTCATTGTGGAATATCATTTGGCAAGTTTTGCCGTTGGCTGGTGGAGGACGCATCATGCGCGCGGTAGTTTCATACGCAGATCCGTCGCCGTCGCTGCTTCGGTATCGTTTTGAACGGCTTTGGTTGAAGCCATCTGTACGCCAGTTGGTGCGCCTGTGGTTGCCTCTCGGGGCTGTCGTTCTGGCGGTTTTCGCTGCATCTAGCAACGAAACGATCCGCCAAACCGTTCAAGCGAAAAGCACACAAATGTTCGAGGCCGTGGCAGCAAGGCCAGAGCTTCAAGTGACGCAGGTGGTTTTTCCAGAGGTCTCAGACGATTTGCAGCAGCAGATTTTAACGGTGACAGGGTTGGAGCTACCCATCAGTTCGCTTGATCTGGATGTTGCGGCGCTAAAAAACGCGATCGAAACACTGGACGCAGTTGAATCCGCGCAAGTGCGGGTTCTTGGTGGCGGGTTCTTAGAAATTTTGACAGTCGAGCGCGACCCTGTGGTGGTTTGGCGCGATGGCGATGTGTTGCGGTTGGTTGATCACGAGGGGCGTCGCGTGGCGGATATTGCACGTCGTTCGGCACGAGGCGATCTTCCATTGATCGTTGGACTTGGTGCAGAACTGGAAGTGGCCGAAGCCATGAACCTTGTGCGTGTTGCCGACCCGATTTCTGATCGTGTCCGCGGTTTGGTTCGCGTTGGCGAACGCCGCTGGGATATGGTGCTGGATCGTGGCCAAACGATAATGTTGCCTGAATACGGTGCAGTTAGTGCTTTGCGTCGTGTTATTGCCCTACACCAAGCCGAAGATTTATTGAACCGAGATGTAACCATTGTCGATATGCGCAACGGGGAACGCCCCGTATTACGCCTAACCGATGAAGCTATTTCCGAGTTGCGCCGTTTGCGCACCGAAGTCCGAGGAGAGGACGCATGACCCCAAGTCTTTTTGAAATGCAACGCGAAATGCGTGCCCGCCGCGAGGCTGCTGTGCGACGTGGTGTTGTGGCTATTCTGGACATCGGGACCTCCAAGGTTGCCTGTCTGGTCTTGCAGTTCGCCCCGAATGTGAACGCGGAACCGAGTATTTCGGATGCCGTGACCGTGCCCACAATGGGGGCGTTTCGTGTGGTCGGTGTTGGTACAACCCGTTCGCGCGGTGTGCGGTTTGGCGAAATATCGGTAATGGATGAAACTGAAAAAGCGATCCGCACTGCTGTGCAACGGGCGCAAAAAATGGCTGGCGTTCGTGTTGATGATGTAATCGTTAGCTTTTCCGGCGGGCGTCCACGGTCTTACGGGCTTAGTGGCGAGATTAACGTTGAAAATGGCGAAGTAACGGAACGCGATATCGGTTACGCAATGGCCGCTTGTGATGTGCCGCCTTATGGCGAAAGCCGTCAGCCGATTTCGGCGATGCCGGTTAGTTTCGCGCTGGATCATCAGCCGGGGTTGTCTGATCCGCGTGGGCAAATCGGTAATAAGCTGGCCGTTGATATGCATATGTTGACTGTTAACGATACGGTTGTGCAGAATTTGTTGCATTGCGTGAAGCGCTGCGATCTGGAGTTGGCAGGCCTGTCGATTTCGTCGTTCGCCAGCGGTCTTTCCAGCCTTGTCGAGAATGAACAAGAACTTGGTGCTGCGTGTATCGATATGGGAGCGGGGTCCACAGGGATCTCTGTTTTCATCAAGAAACAACTGATTTATGCGGACGCGGTGCGTTTGGGCGGGGATCACATTACCAGCGATATTCGTCAAGGTTTACAAGTGGATGGCACAGTCGCTGAACGTATCAAAACACTGCATGGCGGCGTCGTGGCTACAGGTGTGGACGACCGTGAAATGATCGAAGTACCTAACGCGATGGCACAATGGGAAGACGACCGGCGGCATGTCTCTCGTTCCGAACTTATCGGGGTTATGCGGCCACGTGTTGAGGAAATCCTTGAAGAGGTGCGCGAGCGCCTCGATGCGTCCGGGTTCGAGTATTTGCCAAGCCAGCAGATCGTTTTGACCGGTGGTTCCAGCCAGATTCAGGGAATTGACGAACTGGCCACGCGCATTCTTGGTCGTCGTTGCCGGATTGGAAAACCAATTCGCGTTATGGGATTGCCGCAGGCCGCAACTGGGCCGGGATTTGCCTCGGCGGTTGGTTTGGCACTGCACGCTAGCCATCCCCAAGATGAATGCTGGGATTTTGAAATGCCTGCCGACCGGATCGGTACGCGCAAGGTGCGCCGCGCGATGCGGTGGTTCCGTAATAACTGGTAATATGGTATGTAGGCGTAAAATTGCCAAGAACACCAAATGCAGGGGTAGCTACAGGATATAGTACGAAAAACTACAAAAATTGGTGACGAACAGTTAAGTTTAGGTTATAATTGGGAATCAGCAGTAGAAAATTTGGAATCCCCAAATAATGGGGAAACATAACAGGCGGAACTTATCATGGCTTTGAACCTTAGCATGCCGGATCA
>JAGLUD010000266.1 GCA_023134935.1 Paracoccaceae bacterium
ACATCATGGCCGTTAACTTCTAACGATCCTTCGGTAATATCGTAAAGACGAAGCAAAGCACGGCCAACGGTCGATTTTCCGCATCCGCTTTCGCCGACCAAACCAAGGGTTTCCCCCTCCATGATCTCGAAGCTGATCCCGTCAACGGCCTTAACTTCACCAGCTCGACGGCTAAGGATTCCGCGATAAATCGGGAAGTGCATCTTCAGGTTTTCAACCTTCACCAAGGGTGTGTTGTCATCAAGCATCACGCGGCCCTCCGGTGTTAGCATCCCACCAACAGGCGACATCATGGCCCTCAGCAACGATTGCGCGTTGCGGATTTTCGGCCCAGCAACGCTCGAACGCATGGCCACAGCGCGGTGCAAACTCGCATGATGAAGGCGCCGCATTCATGTGCGGCGGCTGCCCGTCGATAGAACGCAAACGTTCATCACGCTCGCCATCCGCTTTAGGCAAGGTTTCCAGCAGTGCACGCGTATATGGGTGCTGCGGGTTTCTAAACAATTCTTTAACTTCCGCATGCTCCACAATCTGTCCTGCATACATAACCGCCACGCGGTCGGCGATGCCGGCGATTACGCCAAGATCATGTGTAATCCAAATAATCGCCATGCCCATTTTCTGACGAAGCTCGCGCACCAATTCCAGAATTTGTGCCTGAATCGTCACGTCGAGCGCAGTTGTAGGTTCGTCCGCAATCAGAACTTTGGGATCGCAAGAAAGCGCAATCGCAATCATTACGCGCTGGCGCATGCCACCGGAAAACTGGTGGGGGTAATCTCTCAGACGGTTGGTCGCATCCGGGATGCCGACCAGATCTAACAGCTCCGCGGCACGAGCACGCGCTTGTGCTTTGCTCAAACCAAGATGTTCGCGCAATGGCTCCATAAGTTGGAAGCCAACTGTAAATACCGGATTAAGCGAGGTCATCGGATCCTGAAAGATGAACCCAACCTTGCCACCGCGAAGTTCCCGCATCTGCGCATCAGTCATTGCGCGGACATCTTCACCATCAATAATGATGTCACCTGAAACGATTTCAGCAGGCGGCGAGGGCAGTAAATCCATCAATGACATCATGGTCACAGACTTACCCGAACCACTTTCCCCGACGATGCCCAACAGCTCGCCCGGTGCTAGTGAGAAACTAACATTGTTAACCGCATGAACCGCACCATCGCGCGTGTTAAACACAGTCTTCAAATTCGCCACGTCTAATATCGTGGCGGTACTATCGAGCATGAAGTGCTCCCTGTTATACATCGCCCATTTGAATTCAAGGCGTTATCTGGACATGTTTGTCCATTTGATTAAATTCAGTTAACACCAAGAAATTCGATACGACAATCCCGAATTTGCCCTTGACGACGACATAAACACGGGATCAGGATTGTAAGCGAAAATACAGGAGGTTTCATGCCAACCCGTTATACTGTTAAGGAAATGCTGGAAAGACTCGTTGCGTTTCCATCGGTTTCTTCCGAATCGAATCTACCTATCATTGAGTTCATCGAAGGTTACCTCGCGGAACACGGTGTAAAATCGTGGTGCGTTTACGATGAAACCGGCTTAAAATCGAATCTTTACGCACAAATTGGGCCTGACGTCGAAGGTGGTGTTGTTCTTTCGGGGCACACTGATGTTGTGCCGGTAATAGGGCAGGCTTGGGATACGGATCCGTTCGCTCTAACTGAGATTGACGGTAAGCTGTTTGGTCGTGGTTCATGTGACATGAAAGGATTTATCGCGACGGGCTTGGCGCTAGTGCCTGAGATGGTCGCGGCAGACCTGAAATACCCTATCCAGTTCGCACTGTCCTATGACGAGGAAGTTGGCTGCATCGGCGCACCGTTCATGATCTCGGAGATGGTTGAAAAGCTGCCCAAAGCAAGGGCCGTGATCGTTGGCGAACCCTCCATGATGCAGGTCGTTACAGGCCACAAGGGTGCGATCGGCTTTATGACCAAAGTCCATGGTTTTGAGATCCACTCCAGTCTGATGCACAACGGCGTATCGGCAGTAATGACCGCGGCACGGTTGGTTGAATGGTTGCGCGTACAGTTTACCGACGGCATGTCCGCCACACCAAACGAAATAGATGCGATATTTGAACCACCATTCACTACTTTCCATGTCGGCGTTATGAACGGCGGCACAGCCACGAATATCACCGCGAAATATTGCGAGTTTTCAACAGACATCCGTTGCCCACCTTCGCAAAATCCAAAGGTTTGGTTCGACCGCTACATGGACTTCGTCGCCAAGGTCGAAGCCGAAATTCAAGCGGTACGCCCCGAAGCCTCGATCGAGGTGATTGCGCGCGACATAAATCCCGCCCTGAAACCCGAAGTCGATGGCATGGCAGAAACCTTTGTACGTCAAGTAACGGGTGACAACGCCACCCACGTGGTATCCTATGGAACCGAAGCTGGGCAGTTCCAGCGCGAGGGGTACTCTGTTGTTGTGTGCGGCCCCGGAAATATTGAACAAGCACATCAACCGAACGAATTCATAGCAGTAAGTCAGCTGGAGGCCGGCGAGGTCTTCATCCGAAACATTATAGAAAAACTTAAGTAGGGAAATATCATGGCCACGATTAACCGATTTGCAGACCTTCACGACGACATCACCGCTTGGCGGCGCGATTTGCATGAACATCCTGAATTGCTGTTCGACACTCACCGCACATCGGGCGTTGTTGCTGCGAAGCTGAAAGAATTCGGCTGTGACGAAGTGGTCGAGGGCATTGGTCGGACTGGTGTCGTTGGCGTAATCCACGGAAAGACCAACAAAAGCGGTAAAGTGATTGCGCTTCGGGCTGATATGGATGCGCTGCCGATTCATGAAACTTCTGGTGTTGAGCATTCGTCCAAAACCGACGGTGCAATGCATGCATGTGGCCACGATGGTCACACAGCGATGCTTTTGGGCGCGGCGACATATCTGGCCGAGACCCGCAATTTTGACGGCACAGTCGTCGTGATTTTCCAGCCCGCCGAAGAAGGTGGCGGCGGCGGCAAAGAAATGGTTGATGACGGTATGATGGACCGTTTCGGTGTGCAGGAAGTCTACGGCATGCACAATTATCCGGGCCTAAAAGTTGGCGAGTTTGCTACACGCGTTGGCGCTTTGATGGCGGCGACAGACACGTTCACGCTGCACGTCGAAGGTCTCGGTGGTCATGCTGCGAACCCTAGTGCTTGCATTGATACAACGCTGGTTTCCAGCCATATTGTAGTTGCGCTGCAATCAATCGTAGCCCGTAATACTGACCCATTGGCGAGTGTTGTTGTATCGGTGACTAGCTTCGAAACTGAAAGCAAAGCCTACAACGTCATCCCGCAACGTGTTGAAATCAGAGGCACAGTACGTACACTGACACCAGAAACACGCGATATGGCCGAGGCAGCAATCGCACGCATCGTCACAAACACGGCTGCCGCATATGGCGCATCGGCCAAGGTTGAATACGAACGCGGATATCCCGTCACCAAGAACCACGCAGATCAAACAGCGTTTGCAGCGTCCATAGCCCGTGAAGTCTCGGGTGATGCGATGGTCCACGACGATGTCGATCCGGTTATGGGCGGCGAGGATTTCTCCTACATGCTGGAATCCCGCCCCGGTGCATTCGTATTTGTCGGTAACGGCGATACGGCCACGCTGCACCACCCAGATTACGACTTTAATGATGATCTGATCCCTGTGGGGTGTTCCTACTGGGCTAAATTGGTCGAAACGGCGATGCCAGCCTAATGGCGGACCGTCCCGCATTCACCGGCCCCGATCTCTGCGCATTAGAGGCGCACGAGGTCGTCGGCTTGTTGAAACGGGGCGAGGTTTCCCCCTCCGAACTTCTAGACGCCAGCCTAAAGCGCTGCGCGGAGGTGGAGCCTGAAGTTAATGCCATGCCCATATTATGCGAAGAACGTGCAAGGTTAGCATTAGGTTCCGTTCCTAAAAACAGCCTTTTGTCGGGCCTTCCTATCGCTATCAAAGATTTGATGGCGGTCGGCGGTGTCAAAACCACCTATGGAACCAAAGGTTTAGCCGATAACATCCCCGCCACCAGCGAACCGTTGGTCGAGGTGCTGGAGGGAAACGGCGCCGTCGTTGTTGGAAAAACGAACGTGCCGGAATTGGGCGCGGGCGGAAATACCTTCAACCAGGTTTTCGGCTCCACCGCTAATCCGTGGGATATTTCGCGAAACGCCGGCGGTTCATCTGGTGGCGCCGCAGCCTCACTGGCAACGGGGGAGGTCTGGCTTTCACACGGTTCCGATTATGGTGGATCATTACGCACACCAGCCGCCTATTGCGGCGTTGTAAGTCTGCGACCAAGTCCGGGGCGAGCAGGTGGTGGCGGCGTTCTAACCGGATGGAATACCGAAGGCGTTCAAGGTCCGATGGCGCGATCCATCACCGATTGCGCATTGTTTATGGATGCTATGGTCGGATTCGAACAAGGCAGCCCAATTTCCATTGTGAAACCCGATGAAACGTTCCTACGTGCCGCTGGTAATCCGCCAGAAAAGCTAAGGATCGCCTATTCGCCTGATATGGGCGGCCATGGTTTAGTTTCCGCCGAAGTTTCTAAAGTGCTGGGGGATGCGCTTGGAATAGTTGAAAAGAACGGCGCTACAATCGAAGAAATTTCGCTTCAAACAGCCACGCTTAATGCCACGTTCCGAACCCTGCGAGGTCTTGCGTTCCTGACGCAATACAAACGTATGCCCGATGCGATCCGTGCGCACCTTAAACCTACAATCATCGAGAACGTGGCCTATGGCAAAGCCCTGACGGTAGATCAAATCGTTGATGCACAAATCAACAAGAACATATTACTAAGTAATATCAATGGCATCTTAAGCACTTTTGATGTGATTGCATGCCCTGTAGTCGGACTTGCAGCTGGCCCTCTATCTGAAGAATACCCGACCGAAGTAGACGGTCAACCCCTTGGTGATTACCTCGATTGGCTTCGTTTCTCCAACCTTTCGACTGTTACGGGTTTACCGGCAATCTCGCTGCCAATCGGATTTATGCCCGACGGCATGCCGATGGGTATCCAGCTAATCGGTCCGAACCGCGGCGAGGCGAAATTGCTGTCCGTCGCGCGCGCGATCGAGCAAATGCTGGCCTTGAAAAACACTCCGATTGATCCGGTAACACCGTGACGCGTAAGACTAAAAACATCCTGTTCATCATGTATGACCAACTTCGTCACGATTACCTTAGCTGCGCAGGTCATAAAACTTTACACACTCCCAGTATGGACCGTTTGGCCGCGATGGGGGTGCGCTTTGCCAATACTTATGTCCAGTCCCCGGTATGCGGCGCGTCGCGCATGTCGTTCTATACGGGCCGCTATGTTTCCAGCCATGGCGCGGCTTGGAACAACTTTCCGCTGAAAGTAGGCGAGCAAACTTTGGGCGACCACTTACGTAAAGTTGGCGTTGAAAACTGGTTGATCGGAAAAACGCACATGCAAGCGGATGCCGAAGGAATGGATCGCCTCGGTATCAGTCGCGATAGCATAATCGGCGCGCGGGTTTCGGAGTGCGGCTTCGATATATTTGAACGCGACGATGGGTTGTGGGCGGAAGGTCCATCCGGATTTTACGACGAAAAAAGATCGCCTTACAACGAGTACCTAAAGTCAAAAGGATATGGCGGCGATAACCCGTGGCGCGATTTTGCCAATGCGGCCGATGACGATGGTCAGATGGCCTCTGGCTGGTTTATGCGTCATGCCTCCAAGCCTGCAAACATTGCTGAGGAAGACAGTGAAACACCGTATTTGACGTCGCGGATCATCGATTTCATTGAGGAACACAAAGAAGGTTCCCCATGGTTGTGTCACGCCTCGTTTATAAAACCACACTGGCCTTACATCGTGCCTGCGCCTTATCACAACATGTACGGGCACAACCAAATTCAGCCCGTAAACCGCCACACATCCGAACGGGAAGACCCGCATCCCGTTTATGCTCAGTTCCAAAATAACGCCATCGGCCAAGCCTTTTCGCGTGACGAGGTTCGCGAGACCGTAATCCCGGCCTACATGGGCCTAATCAAGCAGTGCGATGATCAGTTAGGCCGGTTGCTTAATTATCTGGAAACCTCTGGCCGGATGGAAGACACGATGATTGTCCTGACCTC
>JAGLUD010000267.1 GCA_023134935.1 Paracoccaceae bacterium
CCGCCATCGCAGGAGCCCCCGACAATGCCGACCTTAATCTTCCGTTAACCTTGATCGCGATGATTGAGAAATTAAGCCCGCGTTAGCTTTCGTCTTCTTCAATCGCGTATTTACTGAACACGCCCATCTGGCTGAAGATAAACACGAACGTCGCCACAGGCAGCGCGAAGGTTTTGAAATTCACCCAAATGTCTGTGCCGAACCCACGCCAGACAATCTCGTTAACGATTGCTAAACCAACGAAAAACAGTGCGAAGCGTTTGGTGAAAATGGTCCAACCTTCAGGCTGCAAAGGCATGGAGTCCTCCATCACATATTGCAGATAGCTCTGCCCTCGCATTAGACCAAAACCAAGGATTGCGGCGAACAGAGTATATAGGATCGTCGGCTTCATTTTGATGAACGTATCGTCCTTCAACCACAATGTCAGGCCGCCCATGACGACCACAACCACAGCTGTCATCACGGCCATTTTCGGCAGGCTGCGGGTTAGAACCCAGCTGATCGCCAGCGAAATCAGGATTACCGGAATAAATATTCCGGTGGCAAACAGAAGCTGCGCCAACTGCCGTTCCTCGTCGCTGGCACCATCCGGCGCGACCGCGAACTTATACGATATGAAGAATATCATAATCGGCCCCATCTCGAGGGCCAGCTTTAATATCGGGTGTATCTTTTTCTTTTCCATAATGCCTCTTAGCCTCTCTAACCGCCGAATTCCACCACTACCGCGCCTGCTGCGATAACCGCCATTAGGCCTGCCCGCACGGGGCCCACCTTTTCTTTCAAGAACAACCAGCCGATCAGGGCGGCGAAGACGGTTGATGTCTCGCGCAACACGGCGGCCTCGCCAACTTTATCCAGTCTCGTTGCCAACATCACAGCGCCGAAGCTGACAAACGCAATCAACGCCCCGATAAACCCTCTACGAAGTAACGGGCCGGGAGCTGGTGGATTTTCCATCCGCTTCCAGTGAACAAATGATATGATCGGGAACACCCAACCATCGACCACAAAGAACCAGAACAGGAAGGTGAACGGGTCAGGCGTTGATCGCATTCCGAGCGCATCGACCGTGGTATAGATCGCCACGATCACCCCCGTCAAAAACGCAAACCCGAGCGCGGTTATCAGCACATGCCGCCCCACGTCGGTTTTATGCAGGTTCCAACCAGCCAACGCGAAAATGCCACCGGACAGAAGCAAAACTCCGCCCCATTGTATGGGCGTGAACGTCTCGCCAAAGACAAAGCCAGCCGCGATAACCGTCACCAGCGGGCCGGTTCCACGCACCACGGGGTAAACGACCGTATAGGCTCCGCGCGAATATGCCATTGCCATGAAATACTTGTACGCCACATGGATTGCCCAAACCACAAACAGGATCAACCACACATGCGGTTCCGGCATCGGGAACACGAACAGCGCGATCGGCAGCGCGATCAGGAAATAGAAGATATCAATCGCACCGCGCATCAGCCAAGGGTCATACCGCCCCTTCTGCAACGCCCCGAAAATCGAGTGCGCAACCGCCGAGAGCAGTGCCAGCATCATCGCCAGAGTTTTCCCGAATTCCGTCCCCTCGACCGAGAGGAAGAAGTCGCTCACAAGGTGGCCCCTGTCAGCGCGCGGGCAAATTCGTCTGGATCAAAAGCTTGCAGGTCTTCAATGCTTTCGCCAACGCCAATCGCGTGGATCGGCAGGCCGTATTTATCTGCCAGCGCCACAAGCACGCCACCCTTGGCAGTGCCATCCAGCTTGGTCATTACCAAACCGCTAACGTCTGCGATTTCGGTGAATACCTTCACTTGCGACAACGCATTCTGGCCTGTGGTCGCATCAAGTACTAACAAAGTATTATGCGGCGCGTCTGGGTCTTTCTTGCGGATGACACGGACAATCTTGGCCAGTTCTTCCATAAGGTCGGCACGATTTTGCAAACGACCAGCGGTATCGATCATCAGCAGGTCGGCCCCGTCCGCTTCTGCACGAACCATCGCATCGTAGGCAAGGCTGGCTGGGTCAGTGCCCTCGGGCGCGGTCAAAACCGGCACCCCTGCCCGCTCGCCCCACACCTGCAACTGTTCAACTGCTGCGGCACGGAATGTATCGCACGCCGCAATCACCACAGATTTTCCGGCAGCTTCAAACTGGCTCGCCAGTTTTCCAATGGTTGTAGTCTTGCCCGAACCGTTAACTCCGACAACCAGCACGACCTGTGGTTTCTTCGCATAAAGCGGCATTGGGCGGGCGACCGGTTCCAGAATGGCTTTCACCTCGTCGGCCAACAACGATTTGATTTCGTTAACACCCAGCTTCTTGCCAAACCGCCCCTCGGCCATGTTGGCGGAAACCTTTAGTGCGGTTTCAACGCCCATATCGGCAGTGATTAACAATTCCTCAAGACTTTCGAGCATCGCATCGTCAAGCACCCGTTTAGGCGCCGCATCACGACCAAGCATCCGTCCGACGAAACCGGGTTTTGGGGCCGCTTCAGCCACCGCAGGGGTTTCTTCGGCCACTTCTGCGACGGCCTCGTCTTCGACAATCGCCTGAAGGCCCTCGTCTATTTTGGACGAGGACTTCGTTAAGCGTTCTTTCATCTTTGAGAAAAACGACATGTGTGCTCCGAAAGTTGTTCTTACATCACCTAATACGGGTGGCCGCAGGATGGAAGCCTAGGTGCGTGGAAAAGTGTACTTGAAATACCGCAAGTATAGCTAGAAGGTGCCGCAAAATCGGAATTTTGAGGCAAAAGGGTTTAATCATGGTTTCTCGGCGCAAAGTTGTTGGTGGAGCAGTCGCAGGCATAGCAGTGCTGGCCGCAGGCGGATATTACAAATTCAAACCCC
>JAGLUD010000268.1 GCA_023134935.1 Paracoccaceae bacterium
TCTCTCTCCGAGTATATCTGTGTTGCCCCCTATTTGGGGGCGAAAGCGTGCGGGATCAACCCGTCTCGTTCTGTTTCATCAGGGCAGCATGTCGCGCCAGAAAGTCAGCTTTGACTTCCATAGGTGCGCGCAAGGCAAGCCGTGTCTTTTGCAAAGCTTCGGGTTTCGGGATACCGAACAGCTTATTAGCTTCAGTTTTGGAAAATCCCGCAATCTGGATCGCCTCCAACCAAGCCGAAATCCGGTCAGCGCGCTTGATCTGGGCTTTCACCGCTTTGGGGATTTCGGCGGGTACACCAAACCGCCGATGAACCGCCTCCATAAGACGTGCGTCCATGGCTTTGTAACCCGGACCGACAGCAGCTTTCACGGGGGAAATCATATCCCCAATCACGTATTCCGGCGCGTCATGCAGCAACGCCGCTAGACGCCATTTGACCGGAGCATTAGGGGTGATGTCGCTATAAACGCGTTCCACCAGCAGCGAGTGTTCAGCGACCGAATACGGAAACTCCCCAAACGTCTGCCCATTCCAACGAGCAACGAAAGCGAGGCCATGCGCGATGTCTTCAATCTCGATATCCAACGGCGACGGATCCAGCAAATCCAGCCGACGCCCAGATAACATTCGTTGCCATGCCCGTGCGCTCATTTAGGTGTCTCCATTCGTTACATCCTCTGACATATCGCGAAACCGAAACAGATGCATCAACGATATTCATCGAAATGACGCAACGTGGGGGCCGCGCCGCCTTGACCCAGCGTCAAATTTCGGTGAACGCTGCGTTGAAAGGTTTCCCAATGTCCGTACCTCCGCCATCAGTCCTGCCAGACAGCAGCCCGACCGCAACGCCGGTTCCGCCTGCTGCCGAAAAGAACAACGTCAAAGCCATCATCTGGATGCTGATCTCAGTTGTCGGGGCAAGTGCCATGACCATCGCGGTGCGCCAAGCCTCGATTAGTGTCGACAGCCGGATGATCGTACTTTTCCGCGCGGCGATTTCGACAATATTCATCCTGATCGCAATTGGTATGTTCGCGAAGCTGAGGGGGCAAATGCGCTTCTCACGGCCTTGGTTGCATTTGTTTCGCGGCAGTTTGATCGCGTTTTCCACACAACTGGGTTTCTACACCATCGCAAATATTCCCATTGCAACAGCAACGGTCCTGTTCTTCATGGGGCCAATCTTCGCCACCATCTTCTCCAGCGTCCTTCACTCCGAGCACGTGGGTCCGCGTCGCTGGGCGGCTGTCGCGGCAGGTTTCATCGGGGCGGTTATCGTCCTCAGGCCCGGCTTTGCTGAGTTCCACCCCGCGATGCTAACCGCCCTTGGAAGCTCGCTTTTATTCGCACTGGCGCTAACCCTGTCGCGCCAATTGGCTTCGGCAGACGGACCATTGGCAACGTATTTTTCGTCCGTAGTGATAACGGCCATAATCACTATCCCGCTGGCTGCTCCTGTTTTCAGCATTCCAGTTGGCGGAGCGATCTGGCTTGCCCTCACAGTCGTAATCATCACCAGTGCCGTGCGCGGGTACGCGGATATAGAGGCCTACCGTTATGGTGAATCCGCCATCCTCGCCCCCGTCGCTTACCTGCGGTTGGTGCTGATCGCCATTGCCGGATATTTCATGTTTGACGAGGTGCCGGATATGGCAACCATAATCGGAGCATCCCTGATTATCTCCGCCACGCTTTACATCGCGCTGCGCGAGGCAAAGCTACGTCGGCAAGCCGCTAAAAAGTCTTCCGCGCCCGCAAGGCCGCGGTAATGGTACCGTCGTCCAGATAATCCAGCTCTCCGCCAATCGGTACGCCTTGCGCTAGCGAAGTTACACTCGCACTCGTGCCGTCCAATTGATCCGCAATGTAATGCGCTGTGGTCTGGCCGTCGATTGTGGCGCTAAGGGCCAATACGACTTCTGTCACGCCGTTTTCCTCAACCCGATGCACCAGACGCGGAATGCGCAAATCCTCTGGCCCGACGCCATCGAGCGCGGATAAAACACCGCCAAGAACATGGTACCGCCCCTTGAAAGCCGAGGACCGCTCCATCGCCCAAAGGTCTGCTACATCGCCAACCACACAAATCACGTTAGGGTCGCGTTTAGGGTCGGAACAGATACCGCAAGTGTCAGACGTTCCGACATTCCCGCAGGTCAGACATTCCCGCGCGGTCGCCGCAACTTCGGTCATCGAACGCGCCAAAGGTTCCAGCAACAGTGT
>JAGLUD010000269.1 GCA_023134935.1 Paracoccaceae bacterium
AAACTGGCCAAGCATCTTGGAATTTCGCGAATAACGGTGACGCTGGCATACAACGAACTGGTCTCGGATGATTATATAACTTCTGCAGACCGTTCCGGTTATTTCGTATCCGAAACTACGCCGAGCGCGCCTTTGCAACCCATGCGCGGCGCGATGGTCGCGGACAAAGTGGACTGGTCGAAAGCAGTCCAACAGGATTTCACGGGCGGCAAACAGGTCCATAAACCTGAAAATTGGCGCAGCTATCCCTACCCTTTTATTCACGGCCAACCGGACGCAACGTTGTTCAATCAGAGCAGTTGGCGGTTGTGCGCGCTACAAGCGTTGGGGAAAAAAGAGTTCGACAGCCTGACCTCGGATTATGCTGAACGCGACGACCCTGAACTGATCAACTTTATCGCAAGGAACTCCCTGCCAAGGCGTGGGATATTGGCAAAACCTGAACAAATCTTGGTGACGGTCGGGGCGCAAAATGCGCTGTGGATGGCCGCGCAGATTTTGCTAAACCCAGATCGTGCGGCAGCTTTCGAGGACCCAGGATATTACAGCCTTCGCGAAATCCTGCGCTATAACGGTTGCAAACAGTACCCCGTAAAAATTGACGATGACGGCCTTCCGCCCGACAAGCTGCCCGACGATTTTGATGTGCTGTTCACTACACCCAGCCACCAATGCCCCACGACCACAACCATGCCTATGGCACGGCGGCACGAGTTGTTGCGGCTGGCCCGTGAAAAGAATTTCATCATTGTCGAAGATGACTACGAATTCGAGATGAGCTTTCTAAAACCGCCTTCCCCTGCGCTTAAATCTTTGGATGAAGACGGGCGGGTGATTTATACAGGTAGTTTCTCAAAATCGTTGTTTCCGGGTCTGCGCCTTGGCTACATGGTCGCCTCTGAACCCTTCATCCGCCAAGCACGCGCGCTGCGTTCGGCCGTTCTACGTCATCCTCCGGGGCACATCCAACGAACTACCGCGTATTTTCTTGGGCTGGGGCATTACGATGCCATGATCAAGCGGATGCGTGGTGTTTTTCATAAGCGGCGCACCGTGATGGACGAAGCGTTGAAAGGCACCAGTATGACGATCGCAGGCAGCGCGTCATTTGGTGCCTCGAGCTTCTGGGTGGAGGCACCGGCTGACATCGACACCGAACTCTTGGCCGAGAAACTGAAAGCGCAAGGCGTATTGATCGAAGCAGGCGCACCGTTTTTTGAAAGTATGGACGCCCCGAAAAACTTCTTCAGGCTTGCGTATTCTTCAGTTCCGTCGGAAAAAATTCCAGAAGGGATCAGGCGGATTGATCAGGCCATCACAGAAATGCAATCTGGATATAATTCCACCTGAATTCTGGCCCTATTACCGTTTCTTCCGCTCGCCCATATTCGCTCGTAGATTTACCCAAACCAATGCAAGGATATCGCCATGGAAATGACCACAGAAGAGGCATTCGTCAAAGTTCTGCAAATGCACGGAATTGACAATGCATTCGGTATTATCGGTTCGGCTTTCATGCCGGTTTCGGATTACTTTCCTGCAGCCGGAATTACCTTCTGGGATTGCGCACACGAATACAGCGGCGGGATGATGGCGGATGGGTTTTCGCGGGCATCTGGCAAAATGACCATGGCGATTGCGCAGAACGGGCCGGGGATTGCCAATTTTGTAACTCCGATCAAGACTGCCTATTGGAACCATACCCCGATGCTGCTGGTCACACCACAAGCGGCCAACAAGACCATCGGTCAGGGTGGATTTCAGGAAGTTGAGCAGATGAACATGTTCGCCGATTGCGTCGCGTATCAAGAAGAGGTCCGCGACCCTTCTCGCGTGGCCGAGGTTCTGAACCGTGTGATTATGAAGGCCAAGCGCCTGTCAGCCCCCGCGCAGATCAACATACCGCGCGATATGTGGACCAAAGTAATCGATATCGACATGCCTGCAATTGTTGACTTTGAACGTCCCGCTGGCGGTGTTAACGCAATTGCCGAGGCAGCCAAGCTGCTGTCCGAAGCCAAGTTTCCTGTCATTTTAAACGGCGCAGGCGTTGTGATTGGTGGCGCGATCGAGGCATCCAAGGATTTGGCCGAACGCCTTTCCTCGCCCGTTTGTTGTGGTTATCAACACAATGACGCCTTCCCCGGCTCGCACCCGCTGTTTGCGGGGCCACTGGGGTACAACGGCTCAAAGGCCGGTATGGAGCTGATTGCCAAGGCCGACGTAGTATTGGCGCTTGGGACGCGGTTGAATCCATTCTCGACACTTCCCGGGTACGGGATTGATTATTGGCCAACGGGCGCAAAAATCATTCAGGTGGACATTAACGCTGATCGTATCGGCCTGACCAAACCTGTGACCGTTGGCATCGTTGGTGATGCCAAGCAGGTGGCCGAACAAATTCTCGCACAGCTTTCCGATACAGCCGGTGACGCAGGCCGTCAGGAACGCCGCAACTTGATCGCAACTACGAAATCTACTTGGGCGCAAACGCTTACATCGATGGATCACGAGGATGATGACGAGGGCACGACGTGGAACGAACGTGCCCGTGACGCGAAACCGGACCACATGTCACCGCGTAAAGCGTGGCGGGCCATTCAGTCGGCCTTGCCCAAAGAAGCCATCATCAGTTCCGACATCGGTAACGCCTGCGCAATCGGTAACGCCTATCCGACGTTTGAGGAGGGGCGCAAATATCTGGCTCCGGGATTGTTTGGTCCTTGCGGTTACAGTTTTCCCGCAATTCTTGGTGCCAAGATCGGCCAACCAAACACTCCGGTTGTCGGGTTTGCAGGTGACGGTGCCTTCGGGATTTCCATGAACGAAATGACCGCTTGTGGACGAGACGAGTGGCCAGCCATCACCATGGTGATTTTCCGCAACTACCAGTGGGGCGCGGAAAAACGGAACACAACGCTTTGGTACAACGATAACTTCGTTGGGACAGAACTGGATTACAATGTGTCCTACGCGGGCATTGCGCAGGCCTGCGGCGTGACAGGTGTCGTGGCCACATCAATGGAGGGTTTAACGGATGCACTGAATACAGCCGTGAACGCCCAGATGAATGACGGTGTGACCACCTTCATAGAAGTCATGCTCAATCAGGAGTTAGGCGAACCGTTCCGGCGCGATGCAATGACGACTCCGGTTGCGGTGGCTGGTATCAGCGCCGCCGATATGCGTTCACAGAAAGTTTAACAGATGGATGGGGACCCGTGGATTCTAACACTGAATGCAGGGTCATCTAGCCTGAAGTTTGCCGCCTTCTCGCTGGACGGCGAGAAGGTTGCCGGTGGACAGGTAGCATCAAGTGCTCAGGAAGCGTTAAACGTTCTGAACATGCCGCACCCACCGCAAGCCATCGGGCATCGTGTGGTCCACGGTGGTGCGCGCAATGCGGCTACGTTGATTACCCCAGAAATTAGAGCGGAAATCGAGGTGGCTGCCGCGTTGGCCCCCCTCCATAACCCGCCTGCATTGAAGGTGATTGACGCGGTGCAAGCGCTTTACCCATGCGTTCCGAATTTCGCGTGCTTTGACACGGCATTCCACGCAAACAATCCACCGGAGGCGACCACCATTCCCATCCCGAAGGCGCTGCGTGACCAAGGGATCAGACGATACGGGTTTCACGGACTTAGCTATGCCTCGCTAGTGCGGCGGTTCGAACAGGTTACGTCCTCCACGCTGCCACGTCGCGTCTTGGCATTTCATCTTGGAGCCGGCGCAAGCCTCGCGGCAATTGTTGACGGTGTAGGCGTGGCCACGACTATGGGTTTTTCACCGATGGACGGGCTGGTTATGGCTACCCGCGCAGGCGCAATGGACGCAGGCGTAGTATTGCACTTGATGCGCGAACACGGCATGAGCGCCGATGATCTTGACCAGATGTTGAACCAGAAAAGCGGGTTGTCGGCGATGGCTGGCGCGGCAGATATGAAAGAGATATTAAGCTCGAACGACCCGATTGCCAGGTTCGCCGTCTCGCACTATTGTTATTGGGTCAGCCGCCACGCAGGCTCCATGATTGCCGCAATGCAGGGCGTTGACGGCTTCGTTTTCACAGGCGGCATCGGTGAAAATGCCCCGCAAATACGTGAACAAATCCTTACCCGCCTAAGTTGGACCGAAGACCTGCCCCATTGGGTAATCGCGGCGGACGAAGAAGGCGAGATCGCCCATGCTGCGCAATATGCGATTAAGTGAGTCGTGAATCACCTTGCGCAATCTGGAACTGGCTGTGTAAAACGGGGTATATACCGTAAAGATCAAGGCAGCATATTATGGCGCAAAACAATTTCCGTTCAACGCACGCTGACAAGTGCAGCATCCCACGCCAAAAAAACGCGAGCTTCAGCAAGCGTATCAGCTTTATATAACTGTCTGAATATATTCCCTAAAAACGCACAGGCGTTGAAGGGCATTGCGCGATTGCGAAATTCGCAAAAGGCGCCTCCGACAGCGGCTCCACCACAAGAAAAAATTGACGAAATTATGGGGCTGTACGAGGCGAAACAGCACAAAGAAGCAATGGCTAAAGCCGAAGCGCTAGTAAAAGTTTTCCCAAGGTTCCATGGCACCTACAACATCGCAGGGGTTATTCTGGCGGAAGTAGGCCAATGGAACAACGCTATCAAGGCATACCACCAAGCGCTTGGTCTTAAGCCCGACTTTGCCGATGCGCATTACAATTATGCAATCGCACTTGATCATTTGAAGCGAACTGACGAGGCAATTACTAGCTATCGCAACGCTATTAAAGCCGATCCAACTTACGCCGAAGCGTACGATAGTTTGGGTAAGTGTCTGAGGCAAAAAGGTATGGTGGATGAAGCCATTTCATGTTTTCGACGCGCCATCGAAATCAACCCCAACTTAATCAAACCACATTTAGTATTGGGTGCGTTAACCACGTACAAAGTGGGCGACCCTGCGATCGATAAGCTTAAATTCCTTCTGGAGGACATTAAAGGTGACGATGAATCCAAGGCTGGTCTCTACTTCGGTTTAGCCAAAGCTTACGAAGACATCGGTGATGTTGATACAACTATTAAATACCTTCGCTCCGGGAATACAGTCCGCAAAGAACAAGGAGATTATACGACTCAGATGGACCGAGACCTAAATGAGGACATCAAGTCATATTTCCCATCTGTGGACCTGTCCCGCTTTAGTGCCGCCCCATGAACTCATTTAAGCGGCAATTCTTTCGAATGCCAAGG
>JAGLUD010000027.1 GCA_023134935.1 Paracoccaceae bacterium
GCGTATATATTTGACGGGTCAGGCACGTTTCGCGATGCCTCGCAGCCTTACGGGGTGCGGGTCGAAAAGGAAGTTGCCGGTGAAGAGGTGAACATTCGCGATATGTCCGGCAACCGTACCTTGGTACAGTTTGACACTGGCGACGAGATTACCGTTCAAGCTGGTGAACACGGCATGCGCTTCCTGCTGGTTTCGGGCGAACCAATTCAGGAACCCGTGGCGTGGCACGGGCCGATAGTGATGAACACACAGCAAGAATTACGACAAGCGATGCAGGACTTGAACAACGGGACGTTCATCAAATCTCTGCAGTAATCAGCCAAGATCGGCGGGCGTGATGTAGGTATCCAGATGCGTCGTGCCAAAATCGAGGCTTGCCCAGTCCCCTTGAACTTCCAGCACAGTCGTGCCGCCTGTCGGGTATTTATCAAACGCTGTGTGCGCGGGAGCGGGATCAACACGCAAAGCACGCGCCAAGCTGCCGATGCCGGGCATATGGGCGATAACGAGCACGTTGTCGCCTGTTGCTGTCTTGCGGATAATATCGAGGATTTCTTCTGGAGATGCCATATAAAGCGCTGCCTCGGTAATAGCAGTCGGAGAGTTTGTCAGGCTTCCGGACACTAGTTCCCAAGTTTCCTGACATCTGGCGGCGGAAGAAATGATGACTTGATCTGGGGCGTGCCCCGAGGTCTCCAACCATTTACCCAGAAGGTCGGCGGCTTTACGGCCACGCTCGCCCAAAGTGCGATCAACATCGGGAATATCTGAATCTGCCCATGAAGATTTGGCGTGGCGCATGAGGGTGAGTTTTTTCATTCTTTTTATCCTTTATGAAACGCCCTCATGTGAAAGGCGGATTGCGAAGGCAATCGTTTGTTCTGCCCGACGGGACATGCGCGGCGCACAATGCAGCCACTGGAAAGACACTCGGTTCCGGCATTATCGAGGTGCGCGTGGCACCTCGGAACGTCATATCCGTCTTTGGTCAAGGCTGCGGCAGGACATGCGGAAAGACAAGGCCTTTCTGCACATTTTTCACAAGGAGATGAACCGGTTGGCGATAAATCAAGCCGTGCCGGCACCAGCAACGCACCGCGATAAGAAACAAACATCCCCGCTGTGTCATGCACCAGCAGCCCGACAGGCGATTGCCACGCGCGGCCACTTTTCAAAGCCCACCCGATAAACGGATGATAAGGCGGCCCTCCAAAGGGAAACAACGCCTCCGCCCCGAACGCATCGGCTAACCCACCGATAACTCGCCGGGACCAACGATCCATCGGGTTTTCTTTCTTTTCCAAATACTCACTACCCTGCGTGAAAACGGACCAGAACTCTGGTTCGTTTGGACCAAGTAGGACCATGGTCTGACCCTTATCGTGAAACGCCCCGAGCACAGCCAGCCCGTTAGGGCCAGCCGCGTCCGAGATATCATCAAGCGTCATTTGCTGGTAAATGGCAGCTTCAGGTTCCAGAGCAACTTGCCGGGTTGCTCATCTTGCCAACGTAGGCCGATCTCCATGTCTTCATGACCCGCTTTGGGTTGGGCGACGTAGGTGCGGAACATGCGGTCCCAGATTGAAAGGGAGAAACCGTAATTGCTGTCATGCTCCTCGCGAACAACCGAGTGGTGGACGCGGTGCATGTCTGGTGTCACCAAAACGGTGCGAACAATCGCATCGACCCGTGGCGAGAGGCGGATGTTGGCGTGGTTGAACAGGGCGGAGCCGTTCAGGATGATCTCGAACAGGATCACTGCGAAGGCGGATGGGCCAAGGATGTAGATCAGGCCGATTTTTAACAACATCGACAGCGCGATTTCCAGTGGGTGGAAACGGATGGCGGTGGTGACGTCCATGTCGCGGTCTGCGTGGTGGACTTGATGTAAGCGCCAAAGTAGCGGGATTTTGTGGGTGATTAAATGTTGGAACCAGATCACGAAATCAAGGATCAGGATTGCGGCAATTACCTCGACCAATGCTGGTAAGTCGATGCTGTTAAACAGCCCCCAACCGTTTGCGCCAGCGTCAAGTGCGGCGCCGACGGACATGACTGGCAAAATGAACGCCATGATGTTCAAGGTCACGCTGTCGATAATCGTAAGTCCCCAATTCACAAACCAGCGGCGGTTGCGGGGAACAGGGCGCGCGCGGCGCGGGATGACAGTCTCGATTATCGCGAAAAGCGCGAACAGGCCGAGAAAGACCGATAGACGGATGAGAGTTTCGTTTTCCATGTGCGGAACTTGGGCCTGAAAGGGCGGAAGATCAAGAGGGATGTGGCATTGTTACATACAATAAACTGAATGTGTTGACCGTGTTACCTGCGGATCAGACTGCCAGCGCCGTGTTCGGTGAACAATTCCAGCAAACAGGCGTGCGGGGCGCGACCGTCGAGGATGACGACTGCACGCACACCGCCTTCGATTGCGTCTAGTGCTGTTTGGGTTTTGGGAATCATGCCACCTGCGATTACGCCCTCTTTGGTCAGGTCGGTGACATGGTCTGGCGTTAGCTGCGTGATGACGTTGCCGTCGGCGTCTTTCACGCCGGACACGTCGGTCAGCAACAACAAACGGTCAGCGTCGAGGCCGGCGGCGATGGCACCTGCGGCAGTGTCGCCGTTGACGTTGTAGGTCTGGCCGTCTTCGCCGACCCCGACGGGAGCGATAACCGGAATCAGGTCGCTGTCGAGGAAGGTGTGCAGGACTTCGGGGTTGATTTTGACGGGCTCGCCGACGAACCCTAGGTCTGGCTTGGCTTTCTCGCAGACCATCAAGTTAGCGTCTTTACCAGACAGTCCGACAGCCTTGCCGCCTTGCTTGTTGATCGCCCCGACGATGCGTTTGTTGACGGAACCGGATAGCACCATTTCGACGATCTTCATCGTTTCGGCGTCGGTCACGCGTTTGCCGTTTACGAATTCGGATTTCACGTTTTGCTTTTCCAGCATTTCGTTAATCATCGGGCCGCCGCCGTGGACGATAATCGGGTTCACGTTGACCTGTTGCATCAGCACGATGTCACGCGCGAATTGCTCCATCGAGGCGTCGTCGCCCATCGCGTGGCCGCCGAATTTTATCACGACAATAGCCCCGTCATAGCGCTGCAGGAATGGCAGGGCTTCGCTTAGGGTTCTGGCTGTGGCAATCGAGTCGCGTTGCATCGCTTGTTGTAACTCCATCGGGTGGCTCCTCGTAGTTAGGGCCTGTTTAGCTGCTTGGGTCCGGAAACCCAAGACCCGAGTTTATTCCATTGTGGCGATGATCGTTCGCAGGACATCTAGCCCTTCGCCTTTGTTCGAGGACGTAAGCACGATCTCGGGGTAGGCGGCGGGGAAATTGGTTAACGTTGCGCGGGTCTTGTCGATGATTTTGTCGAGTTCTGGCTTCAGCAGCTTGTCGCATTTGGTCAGGACAACTTGGAAAGTCACGGCGGACGATCCAAGCAGTTCCATAATTTCTTCATCCACGGCTTTGGGGCCGTGGCGCGCATCGATCAGCAGGAATACGCGGCGCAACGTGGCGCGACCTTGCAGGTAGGCTTTCAGCAGGCGCTGCCATTTGGCGACGACGGCGATGGGGGCGTTGGCGAAGCCATAGCCCGGAAGATCGACGAGGTAGTGTTCGTCGAGCAACGTGAAATAGTTGATTTCTTGTGTGCGACCTGGGGTGTTGGACGCGCGTGCTAAGGCTTTGCGGCCTGTCAACGCGTTGATCAGTGTGGATTTACCGACGTTGGAGCGGCCTGCGAAGCAGACTTCCATACGGTCGGCTGGCGGTAGGCCGTCCATTGCCACGACGCCTTTTAGGAAGTCGGAATTGCCCGCAAAAAGTTTGCGGCCGATTTCGGCTGTGGCGTGGTCGGGAACTTCTGCGATGGGGAATTGGACGCTCATGTTAGCACCTCTACTTGGTCTTCTTGGCGGATTCTGCCGGATTTGGTTACAACGGCGTATACACCCATTTCCTGATGGCCGAAATCTTTGTTCAACGTGCCGAGCATATCGACGTCTTTAACACCGGTTTCGACATTAACCGTCGTGGCCATGCAGCGTTTGATTTCTTCGCGAATTTCCAGCTCGGCTTCGCCAATGCTGATGCGCTTGCCGAGCATCTCTTTTTCGGCCCAAGGTTCCCATCCATCAATATGGATGTTCCCGCGCCAGCGCTCTGCTGAGAGGCTGGTCTCAACGATTTTCTCGATTTCGGCATGGGATGCCAGATTGATGATCGAGATCGATTGGAAATCTGTATCGGTCATCGGTTGGGCCGCGCTAACCAAACGGGCGGGCAACATGCGCGAGCCGTTAGAAATAGGCATGACCCATTGCACGAAATGATTGGCGTCGCCTTCGTCATCGGGATTGATCGTGATGTCATCGCGGTCGGGATGGCTAAGCGTGATCTTGTTCAGGCGTTCGTCTACGTAGGCAGTGATCGCTTGCAACCGAGGGGACTTGGCCCCGATAGAGAATTGGTTACAGGGCTGCCAGCTTGGGCGTTCCACATCAAAGCACGACCGTTCGTGGGCGACGGCCCAGACGCGATCCCACGGAAGGCATTTGCCCTCAGTCAGGAACGCTTCGGAGATTTCCTCGCGGCCGTGGCTTTTGATTGGATGTCGCCAGATATGTGCAACGTTTGCGGTCATTCCTTGGCGTCTTTGTCCTTGCGGAAGCCGGACAGGATGTTGCCGAATACGTCTGGTTTAACACCTTGTGAACGCATGATGGCATATTGCTGGATGAACGTGATGGTGTTGTTGGCCACCCAGTAAATCACAAGACCCGATGCGAAACGGCCCAGCATGAACATGAATACCCACGGCATCCACGCGAAGATCATCGCTTGGGTTTTGTCGGTTGGGGCCGGATTTAGCTTTTGCTGCATCCACATGGTGATACCCATCAGGATCGGGAACACACCGATGGAAAGGATCGCGAGGAAGCTTTCAGGGCCGGGTGCGGAGAATGGCAGTAGGCCGAACAGGTTCAGGATGGAGCTTGGGTCGGGGGCCGAGAGATCCTGAATCCAGCCGAAGAACGGCGCGTGGCGCATCTCGATGGTTACGAACAGCACTTTATAGAGCGAGAAGAAGATCGGGATTTGCAGGAAGATCGGCAGACAGCCCGAAGCGGGGTTCACCTTGTTCTTCTTGTAAAGCTCCATCATCTCTTTTTGCATGGCTTGCTTGTCGTCGCCGGTGCGTTCCTTCAGTTCCTGCATTTCAGGCTGAAGCTTTTTCATCTTCGCCATGGAGACGTAGGATTTATACGCCAGCGGTGAAAGTAGGGTTTTGATAACCAGTGTCAGGCCGATGATCGACAGACCCATGTTGCCGATCCAGCCGTGGATCAGGGACAGAAGCGCGAAGATCGGTTTGGTGATGAAGAAGAAGATACCCCAGTCAACGGAGTCGACGAATTTGTCGATGCCCATTTCGTCTTGGTAGACGCGGATGGTGGAAACTTCTTTGGCACCAGCAAATAGCAACGTTGTGATCTCGGCGTCTTGACCGCCAGAGATTTCCATAACCGGCAAACGCATGTCAGCCTGATAGGTGTCGTTGCTTGGTGTGTATTTCGATACGGAAGCGAACGGTTGACCCGGCATTGGGATCAGCGTTGTCATCCAGTATTTGTCGGTCATGCCGATCCAGCCGCCTTCAAGCACGTCGATACGGTCGATGTTTCCACCTTCGGCAGCGTCGAATGTTTCGTCAGGCATGTCGTCGTAGTCGATTTCCTGAATTTCACCGTCTTGTGCGCGAACAACGCCTTCGTGCAGCAGGTACATGCCCAAGGTGTCCGGCTCGCCTTTGCGTGCGATGATGCCGTATGGCTGCATGCGTACGGAGGCGTCGGTTGTGTTTTCAACGCGCTGCGTGATGGAGAACATGTAGTTTTCGTCAACCGCGATTGTGCGGTGGAATATAAGGCCGGCGCCGTTGTCCCACATGATGGTCAGTGGGGTTGTCTCGGTTAGAATTCTGCCGCTTTCGACGGTCCAGACTGTTGTTGCACCCGGAACAGCGGAGGCATCGAGGCCACCCGCAGGGGCCCAGCCGTGGACTGTATAATACGGTTGT
>JAGLUD010000270.1 GCA_023134935.1 Paracoccaceae bacterium
CTTGTTTTCGGCACGCTCGTGAAACAGGCTGATGATTTGCAGAAATACAAATACATCGTCCACAACGTAGCCCACGCCTACGGCAAAACAGCTACATTCATGCCAAAACCAATCGCTGGTGACAACGGCACGGGCATGCACGTGAACATGTCGATCTGGAAAGACGGCAAACCATTGTTTGCCGGCGACAAATACGCCGACCTTTCGCAGACCGCCTTGTACTTCATCGGCGGCATCCTTCAGCACGCCAAAGCGCTGAATGCCTTCACTAACCCTGCAACAAACAGCTACAAACGCTTGATCCCTGGCTTCGAGGCACCTGTGCTTCGCGCATACTCGGCATCAAACCGTTCGGGTTGTGTACGTATCCCTTGGGCTGAATCCCCGAAGGCAAAACGCGTCGAGGCACGTTTCCCAGATCCAGCAGCCAACCCATACCTGTGCTTCGCAGCACTTCTGATGGCTGGTCTTGACGGCATCAAAAACAAAATCGATCCGGGCGAAGCATCTGACAAAGATCTCTATGATCTGCCACCAGAAGAGCTAGCCGGTATTCCAACTGTTTGTTCATCCCTTCGCGAAGCCCTCGAAGAACTTGGCAAAGACATGGACTTCCTGACGGCCGGTGATGTGTTCACCAAAGACCAGATCGAAGGCTATGTGGAACTGAAGTGGGAAGAAGTGTACCAGATGGAACACACTCCACACCCAGTTGAATACGGCATGTATTACAGCTGCTAATCGCGGTGAGATCCCCCTCACCCACTAAGAATTCCGAAAGCCCTCCTAGTTCGAGGGCTTTTTGATTCTTGGCTTAAGAATTGAAAACCCGTGCGCCATCAGTCCCGCCTGAATAGCCAGCGCCACCAACAACATGCGCAGTGGACGAGGCAAGCCCGTTGACAGCAACATACCCAAGCATCAGCAATCTCAAAGGAACATTAATCCAAAAAAACCGCCGATCGCGTAAGCGGGAACTCCCACTGATCAGACCCAAGGAGGCTTTTGTTAAATTAGTCCGAAAACGGCGTCGCTACGGACCGGTTCACTCTTCGCCATAGTTTGGTATTTTTAATAAGCACTTTACTAATAGAATGACCCCAAAATGAAATGGGGCGCTCCTTAGAGCGCCCTGATATATTAATAACCCTTAGTAACCCGCAAGTAAGGTTTCAATACCTTCAGATCAGGGTACTTTGCCTTCGCGTCCTCGGTACTAACCGATAGCGGTACGATAACCTCGTCACCCGGGCGCCAGTTGGCAGGTAGTGCTACCGTTTTCTCGTCAGCAATCTGCAGCGCATCAATCACTCGCAAGATCTCATCGAAATTCCGGCCAACGTTCATCGGATACGTCATAGTCAGACGAATTTTGTTGTTCGGATCGATAATAAAGACGGATCGCACTGCCTCGGTCGTGTTAACCGCGGGGTGTATCATGTCGTAAAGCTTGGCAACCTCATGCGTTGCATCGGCAATGATCGGGAACTGCAAATCCGTGTTTTGCGTCTCGTTCACGTCACTGATCCACTTATTGTGCTCGTCAACGGTGTCCGTAGACAGGCCCAACGGTAACACGTTGCGCGCTTCAAAATCGGCAGCGTGTTTGGCCGTCATTCCCATTTCGGTCGTACAAATAGGTGTGAAATCCGCCGGATGGCTGAAGAAAAACACCCAGGAATTGTCGCTCCAGTCGTGCAGGCTGATCTCGCCTTTCGTGGTGTCGGTTGTGAAGTTCGGGGCTGTATCGCCAAGTCGTAATGTCATGTCGTATCCTTTTCGCGTTAATGATTGTTGTGCGCTGTTGCACCTCACATAAGCAGCTCTCGCCCGATATAAAGGCTAATGCGACATGAACGCTTTACGCCGAGAAAAACGGCGGTCTCAACCAGCAACGTCACATTCACGTAAACGGATGTTGCAACGGCTTGTACTTGGCACTCCAAGACCTAGATTAGAGGTATGCAAAAAGGAATATGTAATGCCAAGTGATAAGCTCACCTTCAAAGGCCACTCAGGCGAGGATTTGGCCGCCCGTTTCGACACTCCGAATGGCCCAATCTTAACCACCGCAATTTTCGCGCACTGCTTCACCTGCTCCAAGGATATTCTGGCGGCCAAACGCATATCCCAACGCCTCGCATCGGCAGGCATTGCGGTGTTGCGGTTTGACTTCACGGGCCTTGGCCATTCCGGAGGCGAATTTGCTAATACGCATTTCTCCTCCAACGTCGAAGATCTGCGTCTCGCCGCTGAATTCCTCGCGGTGCAAGGTAACCCAGTCAGCTTGCTGGTTGGGCACTCGCTAGGCGGTGCTGCTGTCCTTAAAGTCGCATCCGAAATCCCGACAGTCAAAGCCGTTGTAACCATCGGCGCGCCCTCTGACCCAGAACACGTTGCTGCCAATTTTGGTTGTCACATAGACGAGATTCGCAAGAATGGCGAAGCAGAGGTCAGCCTCGCCGGTCGTGGCTTCACAATTAAACGCGAGTTCCTGGACGACATCGCCTCCGCCAAACTCCTTCCAGCTGTTGCCAAGATGAAAAAGGCTTTACTGGTTCTACACGCGCCAATGGATGCCACCGTTTCAATCGACAACGCAGCTGAAATCTTCACCGCCGCCAAGCACCCCAAAAGCTTTGTGACGTTGGACAATGCCGACCACCTGCTATCCAAGGCTGACGACGCAGAATATGCGGCCTCCGTAATTGCTACATGGGCCAGCCGCTATCTTGACCTGCCCAAACCAGCGGCCCCGATCGGCGCCCCCGAAGGCATCGTACGTGTAGACGAGGCTGACCCTAAAGGTTTCAAACAAGACATCAGCGTCGGCCCCAAGCACCACCTGCTGGCAGACGAACCCCTTGCCTATGGCGGAACGGACCTTGGCCTGTCACCCTACCAACTGATGTCCTCGGGTCTTGGTGCGTGTACCAGCATGACCATCCGAATGTACGCGCGGCGTAAGAAATGGCCGCTGGATCACGTCAGCGTTGATATTACCCATGACAAAATCCACGCCGCCGATTGCGATCACTGCGACGGCGGCGACCATAAGATTGATCAGTTCCGCCGCACTATCACATTAGAGGGCGACCTAGAC
>JAGLUD010000271.1 GCA_023134935.1 Paracoccaceae bacterium
ATGTTCTTACATCATTAGATTTCATTATAGACGGCCTCGTCTCAATTTAGCTTTGACCGTTTGCCGGCCATATTTATATCTGCTTAACTATATACGCTTATGGCACAAAACGACTCGCAGGCCAAGTGGCAGTTTTGTCCCGCTTTTTAAGGCAAGCAATTATCCGCCCTTCTGACGAAACTGTGAACAGCATTCGGTTGGTCTCGTTCTGTTCTGCTGGTATGTAACTTTTATCCCACAATGGGCGATATTCCGCCGAGAATTCGGGATTTTTCTCGATACCGCCACGATGAGCGTGTAGGTACCGTCGAACCATGTTTTTTAGTGTTTTAGAGGCAACAATGTATCATTTTAGCAACAGTTCTAGTTTGCGAAATATTTTCTTCGCAATTACCATTACGGCGCTAGGCGCTACGGCACCTGTATTTGCGCAGGAAACAGCCACAGAAACGGTTATTGAATTAACATCGGAAGAACGCTTTGCCGCAACATTACAGGGCATATTCGCCGACGGTGGCAGGGACCTAGCGGATTTTGCAAACTTCTATGCCGCGCGGGACAATCAGCCGATCTGGGCAGGCGGCAACTCCAAAACGATGTTGGCGTTGATTACTGCGATCGAACAAGCCCCAAATCACGGTATGGCCTTGGGACGTTACAACCTGGTCGAACTCGAAGCGCTTTGGATGGCCGGGAATACGCCAGAGGATATGGCTGCGCTAGAAGCCGCCGCCGCGCAATCATACGTTTTGTTTGCCACAGAGATTTCGTCAGGTATTCTGGATCCAACATCGATCCATGAAGAGATGAACTCCACGCGACATGTACCAGAAATTGCTGATGTATTGTCTGGTATTTCAACGGCTACAAATATGACGGCACATTACCAAACATTGCCACCATCAAGTGCTGGATACGCGCAGCTTCTAGATTTGAAAAAAGAACTGGAAGCGTTGATTTCGTCTGAAGGCTGGGGGCCACTTGTGCCAACAGGGCGGACATTGCGCCCAGGCAATACGAGCGATCGTGTCCCTGCATTGCGTGTACGTCTTGACCAACGCGGATATGACTTGGATGACCTGACTTCGCACACTTACGGTGATGATATTATTGCGGCCGTAAAACTGTTCCAGACAGATTTTGGTCTTAACTCCGATGGGCTTGTTGGCCCGCAGACATTATCTTCGATCAACGCGCAGCCGGATGGCCGGCTGAAGCAAGTTATCGTTAATCTGGAACGTATCCGTTGGATGAACTACGAATTGGGCTCGCGGCATATCTATGTGAACATCCCGGATTTCACCGCCTCCGTTATGGATTACGGTGTGCCGACGCTAAGTTTCCGCGTTGTGGTTGGTACTGGCAAAAACCAGACAGCCGAGTTCTCGGATACTATGACACATATGATTGCGAACCCGACGTGGAACGTGCCTTACAGCATCGCTTCGGAAGAATACTTACCGAAGCTTCGCGCAGATCCGACAGTATTGGCGCGTGAAAATATCCTCATGACAGTCCGCGGCTCGGGGCAACTTGTGGATCCGAACGCGATCGATTTCTCGTACTTTGACGAAGACAACTTCCCGTTTTTCCTTCAGCAGCAAGCCGGTGGTGGTAATGCTTTGGGACGCGTGAAGTTTATGTTCCCGAACCGGTTCAACATTTATCTGCATGACACCCCATCCAAAAGCTTGTTCTCGCGTGATGCGCGGGCGTTTAGCCACGGTTGCGTACGTGTTCAAAAACCGATGGAATTTGCCTACACGCTGTTGTCGTTACAAGAAGACAATCCAGAGGCGGTGTTCAACCGGGCTTTGAATTCAGGCGAGGAAACGCAGATTGATTTGGCGTCACCCGTTCCCGTGCACATCGTTTACCGAACAGTCTGGATTGATGATGCGGGTGAAGTGCAATACCGTCACGATGTTTATGGTCGTGACACGCTGGTGTTTGACGCTTTGGTGAATGTCGGGGTTACATTGCCTGCACTTGATAGCTAAAAGTGGGTAAGGCGGTCGGATCGACCGGTTACCCACTCGGAGGCTCGATGCAAATTACCGTAGCAGAACTGGCGCAAGCGTTGGGGGCGAAGGCCGTTGGCGATGTGGATCAGCTGATTTCCGGCCCCTGTGAGCCAAGCGCCGCCAAGGCAGGATTGATCGCGCTGGCCATGGATGAATCCTACAGCGAGGCGTTGCAGCAAAGTGATGCGAGTGTTGCCATTTTATGGCAGGGGGCGGATTGGAAATCCTTGGGGTTAACCGCTGCCATCTTCGTGCCACGCCCGCGATACGCGCTTTCGGGGATCACAACTGTGTTCGGCGTTGAGCCAGAGATCGCCAAAGGTATTCACGCGACCGCTGTTATTGACCCGTCTGCCACTATCGGTGAAAACCCGTCTATTGGCCCGTTTGTCGTGATCGGCAAGAACGTTAAGATCGGTGCAAACGCGCGAATACTCTCCCATACCAGTATCGCCGAAAACGCCCAAATCGGCGCAAATGCGTTGATCTTCGAAGGCGTGCGTATACGGGCACGTGTTGAAATTGGCGATGATTTTATTTGCCAGTCCAATGCGGTAATCGGCGGGGACGGGTTCTCGTTCGTGACGCCTGAGGCTGGCGCGATCGAAGAAGCGCGCAGCATGTCCCAGAAAATCACTGGCGGTACGGATGAATACGCGCGGATCAATTCTCTGGGCACAGTCGTGATCGGTGATCGGGTCGAGGTCGGCGCGAATACCACCATCGATCGTGGAACGATTTCGAATACGGTAATCGGGACGGGGACCAAAATCGATAACCTCGTGCAGGTTGGGCATAACGTTAAAGTCGGTAAGCATTGTTTGCTGTGTGGAATGGCCGGAATTGCAGGCAGCGCGGTTCTGCATGACCGTGTTATTCTTGGCGGAAACGCTGGTGTAATGGACCATGTGATTGTAGGTGCCAACTCAATCGCGACGGGGAAGGCGGCGATCCTGTCAAACGTGCCGCCTAATCGTGTGATGATGGGAAATCCGGCGGTTCCGATGAAAACCAGCATCGAAAGTTACAAGGCCCTGCGCCGGTTGCCACGGTTAGCGCAAAAGCTTGCTGATCTAGAAAAACAGGTTTCAAAACTGGATACCAACGAGTAGACCGATACTAGGGATCGTAAGAGGGAAAATCCAATGTCACAGAGCGTGCAGGATCAGGTTGTCGCAATTATTGCAGAACAAGCGATCATGGACGTGTCCGAAGTGAAGCTGGACGCGACGCTTGATGAACTCGGGATCGACTCGCTAGGTCTGGTGGAGGCTGTGTTCGCCATCGAAGAAACCTTTGATGTGCAGGTACCATTCAACGCCAATGATCCCTCGGATTCCCAGTTTGATATTTCCAACGTCCAATCGATGATCAAGGCCGTTGAACGTCTTGTTGCCGCGACCGGAAATTAGGCGCACATGAAGCGCGTCGTCATCACTGGCCAAGGCGCCGTTAGTTCACTAGGGATGAGCGCGACCGCCACAATGGAAGGGATGCGCGAAGGCCGTCTAGGCATCTCGGATTTGGTAATGCAGGATGTTGAGCGGCTGTCAGTCAAGATAGGCGGGCAGATTCACGGCTACAACGGGGCGGACTATTTCAGCCGTCAGGAGCTGGTTCTATACGATAAGTTCACACAATTCGCACTGCTGTCGGCAAAAGAAGCCATGGCGCAGAGCGGTTTGGAAATATCCGATCAGCTGTCTTTGCGATCCGGCGTTATTATGGGTACGGCTGGCGGTGGTTTGCATACGCAGGATGAAAACTACCGAAATGTCTACGAAGCGGGTAAAAATCGCGTGCATCCGTTTGTGGTACCGCGACTGATGAATAACGCCGCTGCCAGCCACGTTTCCATGACATACAATTTGCAGGGTCCATCTTACACAGTGGCCACGGCCTGTGCGTCCTCGAACCATGCTATGGGGCAGGCGTTCCATATGATCCGATCAGGCGCGACATATGTCATGCTGACCGGCGGAAGCGAAAGCATGCTGGTGTTTGGCGGCATCAAGGCATGGGAAGGCCTGCGCGTGATGTCGAAGGACGCGTGCCGCCCATTCTCGGCTACACGCAACGGCATGGTTCAAGGCGAAGGAGCCGCCGTCTTCGTTTTTGAAGAATATGAACACGCCAAGGCGCGCGGTGCGGATATTCTAGCCGAGGTGATTGGCTTCGCGATGACCTCCGATGCGACAGATATCGTGACCCCTAATAAAAATGGCGCGGCGCGGGCCATTAAGGGCGCGCTGATCGACGCCGGCCTGAACGGTGACGAGGTCGGCTATATCAACGCCCACGGAACCGGCACGGTGGCGAACGACAAGACTGAATGCGCTGCGGTGCGCGATGTGTTCGGGGCGCACTCGGATTCCCTGATGATATCCTCGACAAAATCGATGCACGGTCATCTTATCGGTGGAACCGGGGCAGTAGAATTATTGGCCTGCGTGATGGCGTTGCGTGACGGTGTGATCGCCCCAACTATCGGTTACGAGCAACTTGATCCCGCCTGCGATCTGGATGTAGTTCCAAACGTTGCCCGTGACGCTAAGGTAAGCGTTGCCCTAAGCAACGCTTTTGCCTTTGGTGGTTTGAACGCAGTATTGGCACTGCGTTCAATATAATTTACTGAGTTTGATTTTCCAAAGCATCAAACGCGGCTGTAAATCCGTTTAGGGATGCAGTGATTGGAATTGCTTTCTGTGCGTTTCCAATGGAGTAAAGCGTGATGTTCACGTTAGAGCCCGATTTCATGCCAGACACCAGAAGATCCGTCAGTCCAAAGCGCGAGAAACAGCCCGGACGCGTACACCAGCTGAAGGGGTACTGCGTTGCTTCAGCATCATCCACTGAAAAAACCACACCGCGCGTTAGCAATGTGCCCAGTGGGGCAACAATTGTCGCGCCAGCGACAGCTTCGCTGCCAAGGGGCAACTTTACGATGCTGAATTCCGCGACCGGCGTGCCTTCGTCGTTCATCATAAGCTGATATAAAAAACAGGTATCGGTTGCCGTCGCGCAACGAATTTCCCAATCGCCATGGGTTTCGCGAATAATTTCTTTTGGCTGTTCAGCAGCCGCTGTGGCACCCGCAACAGGATAGTCTGCGGTGCTTTGGGCTTGTGCAGACAAACCTGCAAGGGCGAAGATGGCGGCTAGTTTGAGAATACGCATACGGCCTGTTGTTCCTTTGATTGCTCGAATTTATTATCGAATAATAGGTGTCAGGAACGGCGCATCAAGTCAACCAACGCGATGGGTTATAGGCAATTAATTGCGCGTTAGAATGTGTCGTTTTGCCAATAAGTCGATCCGGCAGCGGAGGGCCAACCTATTCAGCGCTTACAATCGCGGACTCCTTCTAGAGGCGATAAGTGAATCTGACCGAAACTTCATCGTAAAAGTAGCCCGGTGATGATTAATGCGAAAAGAAGGGAAACAGACTTCCAAAAAATGACAGGATCGCGTTCGGCTAATGGGATTTGTGCGTGTTTGGATAAAGCCGCGTTTGGGGTGCGCAAGTCGGTTGTGAATTCGGAAAGCGTATCGTAACGCTTGAGCGGATAGGGGGCGACGGCTTTTTTTAGGACGTTATCAACCCATTCCGGGACGTGGGGCGAATGGGTTTGCGCACGAATATACCGAAGCTTTTTCTGCTGAGATTTTGTCCGCGTCTTCGAAACCTGTGTGCCATATGGCAACTTTCCCGTCAGCATATGGTAAGCAATAACCCCGAGCGAGAATGAATCCGATCGTCTAGTACCGGGTTCGCCAAGGAAATACTCGGGCGCGGTGTATTGCAGTGTACCTAATATATCGCCACCCTCAAGAGATGGCGCCGCCTCGAGGACACCGGCGACTTTTGTGGAGCCGAAATCGATAATTTTGACCGTTCCAGCACTATCAATCATAATGTTTTCCGGACGCAAATCCTGATGCACCATTTCTTTACGGTGAAAAGCGCGCAGGCCTATGGCTATTTGTTCAATTATGTTCCGGACCGTCTCCATGTCTGGTTTTGGATTATCCGTCATCCATTGCGCCAGTGTTTGCCCCTCGACGAATTCGGTTACAACATAAATATATTTTCGCGCTCGTGGATGCGAAGCGGCTTTTAGAATGTGGGCACTGTTTAGGCGGCGGGCTATCCATTCCTCCATCATGAAGCGCTGTAGGTAGGCCGCATCCTCGCGCAGGTCAATCGAGGGGATCTTGAGCGCAACTTCAACGCCCGTTTCGATGTCTCGTGCGAGATAGATATGACTCCGACTGTTTGCGTGAATTTCACGCAATATTTTGTATCCTTCGAATTCAGCGCGGGGCTCAAGTAAGGGAGGCGCGGGGAGGTCTTCGGTGCCGCCAATAAAATCGCGGACATCACCAAGCGGTAACGTGTCGACCCGGACGATTTGAACGGTGAGGTTGTCAGAACTACCATTCGCAAGTGCGGATTCAACGATAAGCCTGCCGGCTTTGTCCAAGTCGTCAGGATGCGCGCGGATTACACTCGCGATCGTTTGTGCTTCGATGTGTTCATAGACTCCATCGGTTGCAAGGATAAATACGTCACCTTCGGTCAATTTGATATTTTGGTAGTCTATATCGATATCTTGCGCCATCCCAACCGCGCGTGCCAGATAGTTTTCTTCAGCTGAGATGATAGTGCGATGATCGGTTGTTATCTGCTCAAGGCTGTCGCCTGATATGCGAAAAATGCGGCTATCACCAACGTGGAAAATATGGGCGTTCCGAGATTTCAAAACCATTGCTGAAAGGGTGCAAACATACCCTTTGTCCATATCGTAAGCGTGCTGACTACGTTTGGTTTCGGCGTATAGCCACGAATTGGTGGCTTTAATCACCCGCAGAGCGGAGGTTTTCACTGACCACGCATCCGACGTGCAATAGTAATCGCTCAGGAAACTTTTAATCGTGGACTCTGCCGCAATCTGGCTAACGGAGCTACTGGAAATTCCGTCGCATAGGGCAACCGAAATCCCTTTCATGGCAAGCGCCTGCCCGTCAGGCGTAAGGGCGCCGTGAAAGTCTTGGTTGACCTCCTTGCGCCCTTTGTCGGAATGATGCCCGAGGGAAATTGTCAGCTCACGTGCCATTATGCCTCCGCCGACGCCCCGCCATTAAATGGCGGGGCGTGATGGTTATTCCGCAGCAACTGCAATGCGTTTTGCGCCAGTGCGGATGTGGGTGGAATATAGTGTCAGACCAACGAACGTCAGGCCGCC
>JAGLUD010000272.1 GCA_023134935.1 Paracoccaceae bacterium
ATGCATTCAACCCAACGGCGATAGAACCGGCAACGCGCTCAGCAGCATCTGGCGCATTGCCGATGGTTCCGATGAAGCGTTTGCGCGAAACTCCCAGAAGGATCGGGCAGCCGAGGCCATGGAACACCGCGATACCGCGCAGCAGTTCAAGGTTGTGCGGTTGGGTTTTACCAAAGCCGATACCGGGGTCGATCATGATTTTTGCGCGTGGGATTCCGGCGGCCTCGCAGGCCTGAATGCGCCCCGCGAGGTAGTCGTAAACATCCAGCAACACGTTAGCGTACTTCGGTTTCTCCTGCATGGTTTTGGGGTCTCCCGCCGCATGCATTATGCAAACACTGGCGTTCAGTTCAGCCGCAGTTGCAAGACTGTCGGCGTCGTAACTTAGGGCCGTAACATCGTTGAATAGCACTGCTCCGGCTTCAAATGCAGACCGTGCGACGCTCGCCTTTCTCGTGTCGATCGAGAGCGGCGTTTCAGTGCCCGCCGCGCGTAACGCTGCTATCACGGGACCTGTCCGGCGGGCTTCTTCCGTGGCATCTACGAAATCCGCGCCGGGGCGAGTGGACTCGCCGCCGATATCGATCATATCAGCCCCCGCCGCGATCATCGCCTGCGCACCTTTTATCGCGTCCTCGAACGTATAATGCTGCCCGCCGTCAGAGAAACTGTCGGGCGTTGCATTCAAAATCCCCATAACCGAGGGGCGCTGCATATTGATGCCGCAGATCGGGGCCCGCGGAGTTGTGAGGTTAGCAAGGGTCGCCACTGGAACTTCCGCCGCTGGAATAACCTCCGGTGCAGCATTACGCGAAATTCGTTCAACGTGCGTGAACCACAAATTGCCACCGACAACGGGCAAAGCGCCACTTGGCTTGCATTTATCACTTTGAACGAGCGGTCGAAAATATGCGGCTGGCATCTGTTTGCTCCTTTTGAGAACCGACTACGCAGTCGAGTTGGCCCGTCTCATTAAACTAGTTTAATGGTTTAACGAAGCAGAGGGTATTCTTAGGTATTCCTGCCTCTTACCGTCTAAATCTCCGGTGTATCCGATTTAAGAACTGAAATCTCCAGCCCATCGCTTTGCAAGTATCCGCGTCCGCCTACGATCACCAATCGGCAAGCCGCGAACTGTTCCGCGAACCACTTCGCCAATGCTTCAGGCGTTTCGGCGTCTGCCTCGGGTTGCTCGACTGAATCCAGCACGATCTTGGACGGCGCCCAGACAGACAACTGCCCATGCTTCATTGCCCAGTCCATTTCGGTGCGGCTGTCCACCACGACACAGCGTTTGTCCATGCCAGCCAGAACCCAAGCGTTTTGTTCAATCGACAACAATCCGATCCGGCGGTCCGCCATCGGATGGCGGGCGTGCGCGGCGACTTCAAGTGTTTTTTCCACACAGATCACCGCGGGTGTCTCATGTCCGGCGATCACGTCTAGCCACGCAGGTAAATGCGGGCCATGTAGCACCTCGTTCGACAGGTACACCACCAACGGATGCGGGGTTTCATCGGCAACTTCTACGGCTTCGACGGGGCGAATTTTCTGCGTGCCTTCGCCCGCTTGCCCCCGAACGATTTCGATACCGAGCGTTCCCGGAATACGGTCAAGCTTTTCGATCCGCACAAAAGCCCGCACGACGCGTCGGTCGTCAAGGCAACGCTCCGCAATACGTTCGGCTAGGGTTTCCAACAGATTAATGCGCTCGGTCGATAGCTGCAATTCGATCGCCTCGACAATAGTGTCATAGGAAATCACCTTGTCCACATCGTCACTTTGGGCCGCGGTCGTCCGCGCCACTTCTAGCACCACGTTAAAGCGGATGCGCTGGGTTACGCCGCGTTCGGCCTGAAACGCACCGATTTCCACTTCGCGCAGGTAATCGCGCACAGAAATCCGGTCCAGTGGATCCGGCCCGCCAGTCGCAGCTGCGCGCACATGCGGCAACTCGAATGCAATCGATGTTTCATCCATAAGCAATCCCCTCGCTTTTGCCCCTGATAAGATTTTAGACGTTATCTGGCAAGGTCCGGCACCGACGCATTCGCGTGCGTGGACGGCGAATTAGGCGGAAACTTACCTATTCCAACAAGTCACATTGCCGATTTCCATGCATTATGACACAGTCCCGCCGCATTTATCATTTATTGAGGAACAGTAGCTAGTGCTCGATTTTCCAAAAAAAATTTTAGGAAGACCTATGAAACACGCGCTACGACTCCTGTTTACGATAGCATTGCTATTCTCCGCCACGGCAGCTTTTGCAGCCTGCGAAGGGCGCCTGCCTTCTGGTGCACAGCGTGCGATTAATCCGAACAATCCGAATTTGTCCACCTTCAGCGCCACCGTTCGCTATTACGCAAATATCGAGCGTTGCAAGCGCGGGTTAACGCCGTTTACCGCCGACGCGGGCCTTCTGAATGCCGCTACAGTACACAGCACTTATATGGCTGGCGCGCAAAACCTGTCGCATAAATCGAACGTGCGTGGATACCGAAACCTTAAGGAACGCATGCGCAGCTCAAACGTTTCTATGCGGACGGCTGGCGAAAATATCGGTCAGAATTTCTTGTATGTTCTTGGCGGCAAAAGCATCTCGCTTGC
>JAGLUD010000273.1 GCA_023134935.1 Paracoccaceae bacterium
TGAAAGTCGATATTGTGCTGGAATATATTCTCTGGTGGATTGTACAGAGTCAGTTCAACATAATCACCTTCATGCACTACCATCAGCGGACCTGGCATCGAGCCATCGAATGTCATTGCCTGCAAGTAAGCATCGTCGGAAATCTGCACTTCCCTTTCGATGATTGTCATCTCGAATTCTATGATGGCAGGGCCTGAAGTAGCGACTTGTTCGTGCTCATGCACGAAAGGAGGCTTTACGAGCTTTTGTTTGCGTCGTGGTAAAGTACTGAGATCGACCGGTGCCGCATCTGCAGTACTCATGACCTCTTCTTGGGCGCTTGCGGTTCTGACTAAAAGTGGTGTTGCCGCGATAGCCGCGGCCCCCATCAATGTAGCTCTACGTGTTAGCATTGGACTTCCTTTCAGTTAAAAAATTTGTTCTGTGTCCGATTTACACTCGCCTGCCGCCACGTTGTTTGCGCTTGCACAAACTCGAGAAGGAATAGATGCCGTTTTGTGCATTTTAAGTGCGCAACCTAGGCAGACATGCGGAATGCCTATGGAGTTGTTTTCGCGTAGAAGCTGGCGGAGTTCTTGCTAATCCGAGCGACGCGAATGTTTAGCTTTATTCTGGGGTTGGCGTGTTCCGCGTTTGATACAGTTTTACTGATGCCACAGACAGTGCCCCAGCTTGCGAACAGTTGGCAAAGGTCCAGTGGCGGTCATTCGTCTGGTGCTAATCCTACGATCCAACCATTTTCATTTAGTTGATAGATGTAAATCACCAGTGGCAGCCGTCTTCATGGCTGCATCTATTCAGGATCTTTGAAGCGATCCTAAAGGCTGATTAACGTCATCACCCTTTAGGATATTGAGAATGCTCACCGAGCTTCAGAAACCCACTGATGACCTGGCTGACCATGCCAAAAACCGTTAGAAAACGGCGCTGGAATATCCAGCGCGGCGAGCTTGATAGAGGACTCGTTTGCTGAAACAGTATTATCAAGCGCATCTCGGAAGATATTTGCCACGGCCACCATATCCTGTGTGTGGGGTACCAAGCGGAAATGGGAAACGCCCATTTCTTTCATGTCATTCAGATCATCCAACAAATTCAAGTAGCTATGCGAGAGCGTTTGGATCCCGTTGACGGTTAGGAATTCTTCCTTGTCCAGCGTATTCAATGGCATGCCATCAGAATCTTCCTCGCATACAAACTGGCAGTTATCTTTGATCCGGCCATGTGCGCGGGCGTGGTAACAACGGGCAGACAGCGCTAGTGAGACACGACCAAACACCTGTACTTCGGTTGTTACGCCCAGTTCTTTGGCGCGGGCCGCAAGGATGGCGACGGAATCGCGGGGCAGTTCGGATGGCAGGCTGAAGTGGGTCGCGCCTTTTGCAACCAAGTAGGCCATTGTGTCTTCATTGTAGACATTCATTAGGGAACCAACACGGTAGGATTTGTCGTCCAGATGCCAGAGTGCCGAGCTATCGTTGATTTCCAATTCGTAATCTTCAAGATCACAAAACCCGGCAATCATATTGCGTTCACGTTTTAACATCACTTCAGCCAAGGTTGAAAAGACGAC
>JAGLUD010000274.1 GCA_023134935.1 Paracoccaceae bacterium
ACGGGGGCTTCATCAGCAATGCGTGCGTAGAAATCCAGTTTCTGCTCGGCGCTCCAGTGGAATAGGATCGGTGCTATTGTTAGTTGGGTTTTCATCGTTACCGCCATGTCTTGCTTTTGAACGCGCCTTGGGTTTCTTTTTGGCCTTCGGTCAATGCCAGAAGGTCGGAGATTTGAGGGTCATGCCCGGCCATGATGCTGTCTACGGCTTTGCGATAAGCAGTCACTACCGATTTTACATAGGCCTTAGAGCGTTGCCTTCCCTCGATCTTCAAGGCGGTAACGCCCGCAGCCATTAGGTCCGGCAGTAGCGTGGACAGGTTTAGGCTGATGGGTTCCTCAAACGCATAATACGCACCATCGTGCGCAGGGGTCAGATACCGGCCTTTGCAGATAGTCGGATAGCCGGCATTCTCATCGCATGAAAAACAGTCGATGGTGAATTCCCCTAGTTTAGTCGAGAGGTTTCCAAGATCATCTTTGACATACTGAACCTGCGCCGCAGGCGAGCAGACGCCGTCCATGTTGGTTGATAGACCGGTGATATAATTCGTTAGACTGCACCGCCCCTCGACCATTAAGCCGTGGTTGCCGAAGATAAATGTTTCAATTTCGCAAGGGATTTCGCTGGCCATCGTTTTGATCTCTGGGACGGTTAGGATTCGAGGCAACACCACGCGTTTTACGTTAAATTCGCGGCAATAGAATTTGATTGCTTCCGGCGTCGATGCTGCGGCCTGCACCGAAAGGTGCAGCCTTATATCGGGGTGGTTTTTGTGGATGTAATCCGCAACGCCAATATCGGCGACGATGAACGCGTCGACACCCAATCGTGCGGCGGTATCGACCGCTTCTTTCCACAGATTGACCTTTCCGGCGGGCGGGAACGTGTTCACTGCCAGTAGAACCTTGGTTCCGCCGGCGTGTGCGTGGACGACAGATTTTTCCAATTCAGGAACGGTGAAATTCAGCCCCGGGAAATTGCGTGCGTTGGTCGCGTTTTGAAACCCGCAATAGACAGCGTCGGCACCTGCATCAACAGCAGTACGCATCGCCGAAGGGGTGCCGGCGGGGCATACCAATTCCGGTCGGTTCATCTAAGACTTCCTTATTTTGAATTGTTGCTATGTTTTGCGCGACGAAGTGTCCGCAGGGTTATGCGTCCGGCTGGGCCAAACATATCCGCGACGTTTTCTGCGATACTGTCGTCTATGTCGTCCAAAGCGTTGCGTAGACACACAACAGCCTCGGTATTGCCGGTTATCGTCAGATCACGGGCAAAGAATAGCGCATCGCCATCCAGATCCCCATCAACCAGCATAAGCAGATCAAGAAATTTGCCCGAGATCTTCGCGTCATGCGGTGGGATATTGTTGCGTTGGCGTGCAACCAGTAACAAATCATCAGGATCGGGGCGCAGAACCAGAACGAACGGCAGGTTCACCGGGTCAATAACGAACATCGCGTTATAGTGCGGGCCAAGCCTTCCGAACATGTCAGGGTTCTCGATTGCGATCCTGTTTACGATGCGCCGAAGCACCGGCTGAATCGCGAACAGGGGCGGGGGAGGCACCCAGCGCGGAAGCCTTCTTGGAGAATCGGAAATGTTTTGTGCCTGAGTGAAGTTTGTCATGTTGAAGCAAATAGCAGATTCCAAGTTACGCCAACATGACATTTGTCAATAATGGGAAAAATACTACGTTTAGTTTGCCCCCCGAAGAGGGCTTTCAAGGTTTCAGTATGTTGCAAGCTCCGCAATAAGGCAGCACGTCCGCCGTCAATTAAAGTTAGAAACATGAGCGTTGAAATTATTGGACACACCTACGTAATCTTAATTCCTGCGGCCTCTTCTACAACATGCAAGCGATCGAGGCTTTCTGGAGACCATATATCAGTCCATTCATAAAACTCATCAACTGCCCGAGCGCCCTTCGGAAGTTGAACCATGGGGTGTTTCGTTCCGGTGTAAATATGCACATCCGGTGAGAACCGATCAGGGTTATCGAGTGTGCCAACACGGATAAATCGAATCCGTTTTACCAGACCTCCCATGCTGTAATTACTCCAAAGAGCTGTTTTGCATTCGGTGCACCGCGCAATGATTTGGCCGACCCCACTAGGTGTTGGAACCTTGATCTCCTCCACTTCGCCATACAGAATTTTCACACGGTCCGCCTCGAACAGCGCGTTTATTGCGAATGCGGTACCGGAGTTCCGTTGGCAGCCGCGGCAGTGACAGCCATGTACAATCAAAGGCTCCGAGGTTGTTTGGTAGCGTACTTGACCGCAGATGCAGCCACCCTCGCAGGTATCAGGTTGGGCGCTCATGAAATTTCCTTTCATAAAAAACTAAAATATTACGTTTTGAATAACTTTTGGGAAAACGATCTACGCAACCACGATATCGTCTTTGAGGTTATCAAAGAAAGCCATTACCTCGCCACCTTCATCGGGGCCAACGCCCATCTCGCCAGCAACGCTGCCTGCGATCTCCAGGAAGCGCGCCCAGTCGGCTTCGGTGATATTCATACCTTGATGGGCAAGTAACATGTCACGGCCTCTGTAGTACATCTGACCGCCTGTCTCCTTTACGAAATAGTCTATCAAGAGTTGTAGTTCGCGTGCGTTTCGGTCTTCGCCACGGTTTGTCCAGAAGCGTCCCAATAAGTCGTCTTTACGTGCCGCGAGAACGACGTTCGTTGCGAACATTGCAATGCCGTCATAACCGCTGAGGCGAGAGTATAGAGAATTTGTCATTTGAGTTTCCTTATATACGTGGGTTGCACTCAACGCTCGCAGGGCTGACCTTCGAAAGCCCCGCAGGCGTCGTTAGTTGCTAATTTTATGGCACT